>CAUTVA010000051.1:0-2525 GCA_963541875.1 uncultured Candidatus Saccharibacteria bacterium | reverse complement strand
ACATCGCGTCAATCGACATAATACCGGTCATCAGAGGTTCGTGAACCGATTTACGACCCATCACGCCAATAGCAGGACGCTCAATTAAACCACGTTTCTTCGTTTTAATCTCTGGACCATCGTCAAGAGGTCGACCTAGCGGGTCAACCACTCGGCCCAATAGTTCTTCGCCAACAGGAACGTCTAGCACCGAACCTTTACGGCGAACGCTGGCGCCAGCCTTAACCTTATCTTCGCCACCAAGAATCACCGCGCCAATTTCATCTTCCATCAAGTTCAAAGCAAACGCTTCAACCGTGCCGCCGTCAGTTTCAATTTCCAGCACTTCACTATAGCCAGCGCTACTTAAGCCATGCACCCAAGCCACGCCGTCACCAACGCGAATAACCACGCCGGCATCTTCCAAACCTTCTGTCGCCTCCAACTGCGCGATTTTTTCCCGCAGGCTTTTGGCTAATTCTGTCACATCAATCTTGCTCATTTTTCCTCCTAGATTTTCTTCGCCCGCAAGTCGTTTAACTTCTTCGAAACCGTTGCGTCCAGTGTTGCGGTCGGCGTTTGTAGCTTAAATCCGCCAATTAACGTCGGGTCAATTGATTCTCTTAGCGACACTTTTGGCTTGCTATTTTTATCGCTCGCCGCAGACGCCAGAAATTGTTCTATTTTACGCCTTGTGCTGTCATCAAGCGCTCTCGCACTCTCGACCGACGCCACAATCTCACCGTTCTCAGCCAATTCTGCCTCAATATCTCGCACCAACAAATCAACTTCACGTTCGTGCTTTTCGTAGATCAAAAGACCAGCAATTTCTTCCAACACCGCGTCATTGCCAGCTAAAATTTGTTCAGCTGCGTACTTTGCCAACTTTCTTCTGGACACTAATCTCATCTATTCAGCCTCCTCAAGCGCTTCCGAAATCAGCTTTGTATCTTTCTTCGCATCAATTTTTTCGCCCAAAACCTTGCCAGTCGCTTCAGCCACCAACTCTAATGTCGAATTGTGCAGATCTTTCTTAGCGTTTTCAATTTCTTGAGCAATCGTATTATGCGCTTCTTTAATCAAGGCTTCAGATTTGGCGGTCGCTTTTTTAGCCGCTTCTTCAACAACTTCGGTCGCTTCTTCTCGAGCAGACGCCACGATGTCGCTAGCTTGCGCTCGTGCTTTTCGCATCATTTCGGCGGTCATTTCTTCGGCTCGGTCGGCATTTTCCTTAGCAGATTTCGCCGCCGCGTCAGCCGCTTTCAGGTCTTTTTCTCGCTTGACGAGCATTTCCATCATTGGCGGATAGACAAACTTGCGAAGAACAAATAGCAAGATTAAAAATGCTACCGTCTGAAACGCCAACAGCGCCCAATCAATACCTAGCGAATCAAACAAACCAGCTTTTTCCGATGCGCCAGAATTGGCAAATTGTGTTAATATTTTCTCCACAATTTACTCCCGAAAACTACATAACTTTGCCGACGATTGCTGCAACGAAACCGATAATAGCAATAGCGTCGATAAATGAAATACCCAAGATCATCATTGTGCGTAGGTCATTGATTTTTTCTGGGTTACGGCCAGCAGCGTTCATAGCTGCTGCGCCAACGATTGCAGCGCCGATTGCAGCAAATGCAGCTGGGATTGCGTAGGTAAGTGCAAATGATAATGCTTCCATTGTTAATATTCTCCTTTTAATTAATTATTACCTAATTTAATCACTCTCTGATGTTGCTAATTTACTAGTTTCAATAGAGGAGTGAACTTCATCAATTGGCTCGTGTGAATCGTGGTGAGCCAGCCCCAGGGAAATAAACACAGTTGATAACATAAAGAAAATATACGCCTGAATACCGCCGATAAACAACTCAAAGAAATAGAATGGTTGCAGAGCTACGGGCGACAAAAACTTCGTCATATAAGCGATAATTGCCAAGAGAATTTCGCCAGCCAAAACATTACCAAACAGACGGAAACTCAGCCCCAGCATTCGCGAGAACTCAGCCACTAACTCCAAAATGCCGACAAATGACATAATTGGATCACGCAGCGGGTTGACAAAATATCGCCCCAAATTGCCCTTGAAACCCAAATACTTAAACGCGTAAACCTGAGCCGCGACAATCGTTACAATTGCCAAGCCGAAAGTCATATTAAGATCCGCTACACCACCACGGAATAGAGGAGTGTGATGCTCGCCAATTGTAATTGGACCGACGATCGGCAAAAGCCCCAGCCAGTACTGCGCAACGATAAAGAAAAACAGCGTAATACAGAGCGGAGCAACTTTACGCGCCCATTTTTGATCTGGAATGACTTGGCAAACCGTATTATAAAGTCCGTCGAACGTCCACTGAATTAGCCTCGTGATAAAATTATGCTTCTTTTTACCTAAAACCGCTGCACGAGTACGAAACATCACCCATACCAGCACAATCAACCCCAAAAACCCAACCAAATGTGAATTCGTAATAGATACGCCAGCAATATTGAAAACTTCGTCAACCTTTACTGAAATATGCGGACCAGCGCTTGCCATATAA
>CAUTVA010000050.1:0-2530 GCA_963541875.1 uncultured Candidatus Saccharibacteria bacterium | reverse complement strand
ACTATACAGACATATTTACAAAGCTTTAACATATCCTCGCACGCAACCGACCTAAGAAACCTCGCCGAAGCTTTCACGTCTGACCCATTTTATATTTCAGCGCCCATATATTTTTATCAACAAACCGCTACGCCATTAGCCAGAAATAACCTAGCGAAAACTATAAACGTCGCAAATATGAATGCAATCCTAAACCAAGTAAAGGCGACGCTAGTCCTGGATTGTTAGCTCTAGCCGATTTTCTAGCAGAGAAAAGATCCTGAAGAGGAAATATTTACGCCGCCAATACACAAGCTTATTGACAAACCCTAAACTCAATACCAATCACTCCATAAATCTTTTGGTCTTCGATAGAATAAAATTCAGAAATTTGATTTTCTAACCATTCGACATTATCACCGCCGAACTTTCGCGGATTATTGTGAGAAAATAAGTCACGAAATGTCGCGCATCTAAGCAAACCAACAACCTCAGCGGTAACAGTTTGCTCGGAATTATCTCTATTTGTAAAAATAATCCGATCCCCGATCTGGATTTTCTGTCGTTTGGCGTCATATAGTCGCGACTCGATAGTCTTATTGCCAGAAATAATAGCGTTAAACGGCTCAGTCGCCAATTTTAATTGGTGTGTGGTCATAAAATTATTTGCCTTTCTTGCTATAATTAAACCATCATATAAATAAATATTCAAATATCTGCACTTCCATAAGAAAGGCTATCAAATGACCAAAAAATTACTAGAAATCGAACGCAAGCGCCAGCTAACGGACAATATTGAAGAGCTAATCGGGCGGTTGCAAAACATCGGTTTTGAGCTAAAGAGTAATCTTCGCGAAATTGATACGTATTATTCTCGTCCTGATGTCGACTTTATGCAGACGGTTGAATGCTTGCGGATTCGCCAGCGTGATAGTTTTGCTGAGGTAACGTATAAGCCAGCAACGACCGCTGCGACGCATACGGAAAATAATGTAATCATTAAGCCCGAGACAAACCTACCAATTCAGCCCGAAGATGCAGCAACCGCCAAGCAGTTACTGGCAAACCTCGGTATGATACAACTGGTTGAGGTCAACAAATATCGTCGCTCGTTTCAGTCCTCTGATTTTCCGCAAGCAACGGTAGCCATCGATGAAATCAAAGACGCTGGGACTTTCGTGGAAGTTGAGGTTTTGTCAGATGACGAGGCTAGTGCGCTGATGATGATTAGTGAACTTGAAACCAAACTCGATCTGGGTTCAATGGAAATTGTGACGCGACCTTATAGAGATATTTGTATGGGCTATTAAGAAGACCGTTACAAAACTTCACAACTCCACTCGCAACCAATATAATATACTCATGAATACTTCACGGAAAAACCGCATCATAAAAATTACTATTTGGGTAGTCTGTTCAATTGTCATTATAACCGCCTTACTAGTCGCCGCAGCTTTCTTTTGGCCAGCAACATCCAAGCAATTGCAATCTTCAAGCTCTGAAAAATTGAGCTACAACGACGCCATCGCCGCCGCAAATCGTACTGTTAGTGAAGACACTTCAAATACCGACGTTAGACCAGAATGCCGATCGATTATTAAAACCCACGGTAAAAAAACCACCAAAGCCGTCATGATGATTCATGGCGTAAGCGCATGCCCACAGCAATTCGCAGACCTAGGCAACACCTTTTTTAATGCCGGCTATAACGTCTATATTCCCCGCGTCCCCAGCCACGGTCTAACAGATAACAAACGACACGGAGAAATCACCATTCCAGCAATGGCACAATTTATGAACTCCAGCACCAGCATAATTAGCGGTTTGGGCGATGAAACGGGAGTTGTCGGACTTTCTGGCGGCGCAAATATGGCGACTTGGATTACGCAATGCAATAGCCAAACCATATCACGAGCGCTACTTCTATCACCTTTTTATCAGCCTTCGGCGTCGGAAACTCCTTCCTGGAAAATCCCGCTTTTACGAAATCTTTACGGACGTAATATTCTTCCAGATTCGTTCACGGGTAGCAATTTGTCATATCGCGCTCTTGGAAAATATATAATAATCGCCAAGAACTATAAATCTGACCTAAAAGCTCCAGGGCTAAAATATGTCGGAGTTGTAACGAGCGAAAACGACACCGCAATTGATAAAAATCTCGCGGTCAATATACCTAAGCAAATGGCTGCAGCTTCTGGCGCCAAATTCCAATATTATTCAATTCCAGCCTCATTCGGTATCGGTCACGACATTGTAGCTTTAAACCAAGACGAGGTTAAAAAGCACGCCGATAAATTATATCCGTTCTATTTGGATATGTACGAAGGAAAAGACGTAAAATTAGAATCAAAATAGCTATCCTATTTACCTTGCACGGCTAAAATTCGCGCTTGAATTTCATCCAATTGAGCATCATCCATTTTTGGACCGTCAGCCGTGGTTAGCCAGCCAGGATATTTCTCATAAAACGCTTGCTCGTGTGACACTGGTGAGCCAATTCCCTTTGCCAAATCACCATGAAGCGGCATCAATTTGGCATGCACATGCG
>CAUTVA010000049.1:0-2540 GCA_963541875.1 uncultured Candidatus Saccharibacteria bacterium | reverse complement strand
TCGATTTTTTTCTCATCAGGGAAGCGGTCTGTGTAATATCGCATAACGCGCTTAACTTCGTTGGTCATTTTTTCTAAACTTGGGCGCAAGGCTCCTGCGATTCTGGCTTGCCTTGGGCCGGGATTTAATCCGTTTAATACCTTAAACTGATGAGCTGTCTCAATCGGTACATTCATTTTTTTAGCTAAATTTAAGGTGAGTGAATAGCCGCCAACGTTTAAGCCGCCAGTCACACGTATATCAGAATCTAGAATTGCAATATCTGTAGTTGACGTGCCTATGTCGACGATAACAGTAGGGAGCATTCCTTCTTCTGTGCGCTTCAGAAGTCTAGCGATTGCGCTGATGTTTGGCTCAATTATTGCAACCTCCAGGCCGCATTGTTTTGTGGCGTCTAACATGCTGTCAATCATTTTCTTCGGTGCGGCACACATTAGTACACTAAGTTCATCTTTCGTGCGATTGATGATTCGATAGTCCAAATAAAGAGAATCTAATGGAGCTGGAATGTATTGTTCGGCTTCCAAATTTACCGCACTGCGAATATTGCTTTCTTCTTTCACGGGTAGGCTAAATGTTCGCGAAAATGTTCGATTGGTCGGTATGCCTAGCGCCACGCGGTTGCTATTAATTTGTCCTACGACGTTTTTCTTCAATAACGTTTTGATATTCTGCGCCAAATATTCAGTGTTGTCTGCAGAATTTCCGTCGCTTTTTTGAGAATCGAGGTTGATCGATCCATATCCATGAACCAGCATCCGATTTCTATCAATCGACATTACTTTTATGCTTGTTCGGCTGATATCTAGGCCGATAATTGGTTTTTTTCTATAAAATATGCTCGACACGTTATTATTTTCCCACCTATATATCGGTATTATAGCATAAGCTTTTTTGAAAAACTATTATTCCTTAACTTGACCCGCCATACTTGTAATTGGACCCATAACGCTGACCGCCACCAGGGCAATAACAATACCCATTGCGACAATCATCACTGGCTCAATAATAGAGCTCACTCCGTCAATCGCGGTATCGACCTCTTCCTCATAAAAGTCGGCAACTTTAACCAGAACTTTGTCTGTTTGTCCAGTTTCTTCACCGACAGACAACATCTGTGCTACGATTGGCGGATATAAATCGTCCTGTTCTGCGATAATTTTTGATAAAACTTCACCGTTTTGGACTCGCCTGGTGGCTTCTTTTAGGGATTTTTCGTATGCGACATTTCCGACGGCGCGCGAAGTTACATCCAGCGCTTCGAGCACAGCCACGCCCGCACCGATAAGAGCAGAGAAGGTACGGGTAAAGCGGGCGATTGCCACCTTTTTAACAATTGGACCGACAGCTGGAACTTTGATGATGATATTGTGAAATTTTACGCGACCTTTTGGGGTTTTAATATAGCGAATCAATAGCCAAATGCTTCCGGCAAATATTGGAATAATTATATACCAAAACGACACTACAAAATCGCTAATTCCGAGCATAATCTCAGTAAGCATTGGTAGTTTAGCGTCAGGTCCGCCCATATCTTTAATGGTTTTACCGATGACCGGAATAATGAAAATCATCAGGATGAAGAAGGCGATAATCGTAATAATTAATAGGACAATTGGATATGTCATGGCGCCTTTAATTTTTTTCTTCATGGATGAGTTTTTTTCTTGTTGTAAAGCTAGACGTTTTAAGATATCGTCCAAAATACCTCCGGTTTCACCCGCAGCAACCATGTTCACATAAATATCATTGAAGGTTTCTGGATGTTTACTCAGAGCATCTGCAAAAGACATACCGCCTTCAATATCTTTAATTACGGCGTTGATCGTGTCTCGAAAGTTGGCGCTTTCGGCGTGTTTTGCCATAGAATTAAGAGAACGAAGAATTGGAACTCCGGCTGAAACCATGGCGCTTAATTGGCGAGTAAACATCACCAGCTCTTCAGTCTTAGCACCTTTCTTTTTCTTGCCGAAAGAAAAACTAAGCTCTTTTTTTGCGCCTTTTTCTTCAATTTTTATCAATTGTCCGCGTGACCTCAAATTATTAATAGCAGACAGTTTGTCGGCTGCTTCAATCGTTGAAGAGACGGTCTCTTTCTTTTTATTGACAAGCAAATATTCAAAAATTGGCATAATGTTACTCCCTTGTTGCCCTCAAAACTTCGTCTACGGTGGTGATCCCGCGCAGTGACTTAATAAGTCCATCCATCTGCATTGTCACCATGCCTTCGGAAATCGCTTGATCTTGAATATCGTTGCTGGTGGCGTTGGCAGTAATCATTTTTTGGATAGGGATGGAAATGCCAAGAACCTCGTAAATGCCAACACGCCCCTTGAATCCATTATGTCCACATTCATCACAGCCTTCTGGGTTCGGCTTCCATAATCGTTCAATTCCTGAATCGGTTGATCCCATGGGCGTGTCGCCGCCAATTTTATCCTCAAAAGCCTGTTCTTCGAGATTGTGAATTTTTTTAATCGACTCAGTGTTTATCTTAAACATCTCGGTGATATACTTTATTTCTTCTTCGTTTGGAGTGT
>CAUTVA010000048.1:0-2581 GCA_963541875.1 uncultured Candidatus Saccharibacteria bacterium | reverse complement strand
TCGGCTAGAGCTAACAATCCAGGACTAGCGTCGCCTTTACTTGGTTTAGGATTGCGTTCATATTTGCGACGTTTATAGTTTTCGCTAGGTCATTTCTGGCTAGTGGCGTAGCGGTTTGTTGATAAAAATATATGGGCACTGAAATATAAAATGGGTCAGACGTGAAAGCTTCGGCAAGGTTTTTTAGGTCGGTTGCGTGCGAGGATATGTTAAAGCTTTGTAAATATGTCTGTATAGTTTCACTTGAGCTCAGTCGAGCAAGGTCTGTATTTTTTACGGTGTAGGTTTGGCTGGTGTAATTGCCGTCATAGTACGCTATAAACTTTCCGGGGCTGGATGGGTAGGATGAGATTTTATCGAAACAAATGTCGCGCACTAGATCTAAAAGTATTGGGTATGTGCAGAAAAATGCGGCAGTCAATTCATCGCTGGCGTCAGCAATTTCTATATCAATCTTAACGTCTGTAAAATCCTTCGGACTATGGCTGATTTTAAGAGGAGAAATCTTAGATTTTGGGTGTGAATTGCTGGGAGTGGTTTTTTGACTATCGATAAAATATTTTTGACAAAGAGCGAGCTGTTCTTGTAATGATGCCATGTCTGCTATATCAATGTTGGACTGCATCTCGGCTTCTATGTGTGAGATGGACTGTTGAATAAGAGGCTTCTCAAAAGGCGTAATATCGTTGATGATTTCTTCAAATAATGTATTAGACTCGCTTGTGAATAGTGCGGACGTAAAAAATACGCTTGATTCGCTAGTCGTGCCATCCAATTCTCCAACGAAAGCCCGGTTACCGCCAGCTTTTTCCGTTTTCTTTAAGAATCGCCTAATAATCAGATGCTCAAACAGGTGGCACGTGTCGTTGTCTGCTGGTAGAGAATATGCTGAATGCAAGTTGTGGATCATGAGTTTATTATATCAGTATGGAAGTTAGTCTAAATCGTATAAGCTCGGTGGCGTGTTCGTATGAAGAAAAGCTTTATTTATCATAACCAAACAAGCTTCCAGCTCCCGCCGCCTTATATAAAGCATCTACCGCTAAGAGTATATCATTCTGAATTGCTGGTTGGTTGTCAATATTTTTATCGTAAAAATCCCGCAATGACGCCGGATAGCTTTCATCGGGCATATCGTACAGGAATGTACTCTGTAGTAGTTTCTTCTGTTCGGGCGAAATATCATTAAAAAACTCTGGATGAAAATTATAAAACCATTCTAGGCGGGTCTGTAGTTCTAGATATTTATCATAGTTCATAGCTATATTATAATTCAGGGAATGACCCTTCTCCAAGTCTGAAGAGAGGAGCACCTTTGAGGATTATCTCCCGCTTATTCAAGGACGGCTGTATTTTGCTCTAGAGTAATTTTACCTTGGTAATTTGTAGTTTTCTAAGGTCGATTACTTGCCGGTAAGATGATATAATTATATCAGTATGAAAGTTAGCTTAAATCTTATAAAACAATTGATTAATTTTGAGTTGCCGCCAGTTGATGAGCTGGTGTCGCGTGTCAATCAGCAGCTTGGTGGTGTCGAGGAAGTGATTGACCTGAAAGCCAAATATGGTGGCGCGCGCATTGTGCGAGTTGTTGAGTGCGAAAAGCATCCGAATGCGGATCGTTTGAGTGTGACTAAAATTGATGATGGTGGTGTAGCGGAAGTCCCAAGGGATGACAATGGTTACGTACAAGTGGTTTGCGGTGCACCGAATGTTCATGCTGATATGTGGGCAATTTGGTTGCCGCCAAAAAGCACCGTCCCAGCAAGTTTTGATGACGCCGAGCCGTTCGTACTGGATGCGCGACCGCTGCGTGGAATCTTAAGTCAGGGCATGCTGGCGGCGGCTGACGAGCTGGCGATTGGTACGGATCACGAGGGAATTATTGAGATCAATGAGCGTGATATTCCGGCGGGCGTTACGATTCAGGCTGGCGCAAGTTTTGCGGAAGTGTTTAGGCTGGATGATTACGTGCTGGAAATTGAAAATAAGATGTTTACACACAGGCCGGATTGTTTTGGGCAACTCGGTGTGGCGCGTGAAATTGCTGGTATTTTTCATCAGCAGTTTAATAGTCCTGACTGGTATAATGCTATTCAAGAATTCGCAGATAGCGATGGCTTAGAGCTTGAAGTGTTTAATGAAGCTAATGAGCTTGCGCCCGCATTCTCTGTGATTGCTATAAAAAATGTAGATATTCATCCAAGCCCGTTGTGGCTGCAATGTCAATTAGTCGCAATGGGCGGAAAGCCAATTAACAATATTGTTGACGCAACGAATTATGTAATGTTTATGACGGCGCAGCCGACTCACGCTTATGATTACGACAAGTTGCGCGGGCATAAACTTGGCGTGCGAATGGCGCACGATGGCGAGAAGGTTGGTTTGCTTAATGGCAAGGAATATGAATTGACGGCTGACGATATTGTGATCGCTGACGGCGAAGGTGTGATTGGGCTAGCTGGAATTATGGGCAGCGCTAATACGGAAGTTTCGGCTGAAACGAAGAATATTGTCCTTGAATGTGCCAATTTTGATATGTACGCGCTACGTCGCACGGCTATGCGTCACGGAATTTTCA
>CAUTVA010000047.1:0-2616 GCA_963541875.1 uncultured Candidatus Saccharibacteria bacterium | reverse complement strand
TTGGTTATCAGCGAGCAGCGCGAATTATTGAAGAGATGGAAGAGCGGGGAATTATCGGTCCGCAGAACGGCTCTAAGCCGCGCGATGTTTTGATTTCTAGTCCAGAAGAGCTTGAGGAATTGCTGGCAGAATAGCAATTGCTACGATTTATCAGTAGTAAGATTGGCAATATTGGCTGTTTAGTGATATAATAGTGATTGAATATTAACCTAAGCTTGTGTGAGACAGCATAAGCATCCGTAAATGGATTCCAGAGGAGGAAACATGAACGAATACGAACTAACTGTTCTTATTCACCCGGATTTAGAGGCTAATCTAGATTCAGCGTTGGATAAGGTACGTGGTTTAATCACTATTAACGGTGGTGAAATTACCAAAGAAGATAACTGGGGCAAGAAAAAATTGGCCTACACAATCAAGCGTGAAGATTTTGCAGTTTACGTTTGTTTTGAGGTTAAATTGCCAGCACCAGCTTTATTGAAGATTTCAAACACGCTTAATATTACTGATGAAGTTTTGCGTTACCTATTGGTAAAAACTGATGAAAAAACTCGTCAAGCATTAAGCGAGCAAAAAGCACGCAACGAAGAATCTGATTCAAGCGAATCAAGTAAATAAGCCTAACTGCCGTAAGGTAAAAGAGGGGATAGAATATGGCACGAAGTATCAATCAAGTGATTTTGTTGGGTAGATTGACACGCGATCCAGAACAGCGAACAACTGCTTCTGGCAAGAACGTAGTTAGTTTCAGTATTGCTGTTGATCGACAATCTCAAGACGATCAGGCTGACTTTTTCAACATCACAGCCTGGGATAAACTTGGTGATTTGGTAATGCAATATCTAAGCAAAGGTCGTCGGGTTTTAATCCAAGGACGACTGCGACAGGATAGCTGGGAAGATAAGGATACTGGTAAGAGACAGAGTCGAATTGAAGTTACTGCTTCGGACGTAACGTTCTTAGACGGTCCAAATGGCGACAATTCAGGTTCTGCAGCACCAAAGACTACTAAAAAAGAGGAAGTCGTAACGGAAATTGACGATAAGCCAATTGACCTAAGCGAAATTCCATTCTAATAAGGAGATTAAAATGGCACAATTGAAGAAAAATCCACCGATTATTTTTGACTATAAAGATGTAAAAACTTTGCAACGTTACATCAATGTTTACGGTCAAATCGAGCCAATCAGCAAGACTGGTTTGAGCGAAAAGCAACAGCGAAGCTTGGCAGTAGCAATTAAGCGTGCTCGCCACTTGGCTTTGTTGCCATTTGTTACTAGCAACTAGGAACGTTTAATGCGCAATATCTCGTTGCTATTACATATTTGGCAGCGAGATATTTTATTGGAAAGGAGAAAATATGTATCAGCCAACTGATTTGAAAAAAGGCGTAGTTTGTCAAATTGACGGCAAGCCATATCGCGTCGTAGAATATGGCCAAAAAGTTATGGGTCGTGGCGGTTCGATTGTTAACGTGAAATTGAAAAACCTAATTGACGGAAGTGTTATCCCAAAGACTTTCAAGGGTCAAGAGCGAATCGAAGCTGCGGAAGTAAATAATAAAACTGCGCAATATTTGTATAACGACGGCGACAAGTTCTATTTCATGGATCCAACTAGCTTTGAGCAATTTGAGCTGGCTGCGGAAATCGTGGACGATGCTAGCAAATACCTGAAAGAAGGCGATGAATTAAGCCTTCAATTCTTCGACGGTCGAGTGATTAACGTTGAACTACCAAAGAATAAATATCTGGAAGTTACCTACACAGAAGACGTGGTTAAGGGTGATACGACTTCATCTGTGTTAAAAGACGCTACTTTGGAGACGGGGCTAGTTGTCAAAGTTCCAGCGTTTATCAAGCAGGGTGACATCATTAGCGTTGACACATCGACTGGTGAGTATCGCGAGCGAAAGAAATAGTTCTATTTAATGAAACAGCGATTAGATAAAGCTCTGGTCGAGCGTGGTTTGGCGACAACAAGATCTCAGGCGGATAATTTTATTCGCCTGGGCTATGTTTTTTTGAATAAGAAAATTGTCCAGAAATCAGGGACTATGGTGTCTGATTCGGACGAGATAAAGCTCGAGAAGAAAGAAACTTATGTTTCGCGAGCTGGCTTAAAACTAGCAAGCGTGGCGGAGTATTTTCATCTTAATTTTCAGGATAAAACTGTTCTGGATATTGGTTCGAGTACGGGCGGATTTACTGACTATTCACTGCGTCATGGCGCCAAAAAGGTATTTGCTGTTGATGTTGGAACTGATCAGCTTCATCCAAGTTTGAGACCGAATCCAAAAATTGTTCTTCACGAAAAGACCGATATTCGTGATTTTTATGCCGATGAAGTAATTGATATTATCGTGGGCGATGTGTCGTTTATATCTCTGAGGGAAATTTTGCCGCACGTGGCAGAAAATTTGATGAACACGAATACGATATTAATTGCTATGGTGAAACCTCAATTCGAAGCGGGGCGACATCAGGTTAATAAGGGTATTATTAAAAACGATAAAGTTCGTCGACAGATTTTATCCGATTTTGAAGATTGGGCGAGGAAATATTTCGTCGTTTTAGATAAAAAGGATAGCGAAGTGGCTGGCAGTAAGGGCAATCT
>CAUTVA010000046.1:0-2844 GCA_963541875.1 uncultured Candidatus Saccharibacteria bacterium | reverse complement strand
ACGTTTTTTTAGTATCGCTATCAACCCGCGCGTATGTTTCTGCCGCTTTATAATCTCCAGGATTGTTCAATATACTAATCTTCGAAGCAAGTGAAGGCGTCGCAGCCAAAGCAAACTCTTTCGCGGAAAAATCATCAGGACATTTTTCAGCACCCAAGTTTCCTTCATTGCCATTAACGACAGAAACGCTCACCGAATTATTGTCTACCAATTTCTTCCAGGTATCATTTTTCATATCATGCGCATATCTTAGCATTTCAGCCTGAGCGTCAACCTGTTGGCGAACCAACGTCGTCTCCAAAGAATACTGAGCAATAGCCATCCCGCGATTCATAGTTTCTAATGCAATAACGGTGACTAGGCTAAAAATAGTCACACCAAGCAGCACTTCAACAAGTGTGTCACCTCTGTTAAACTTACGCATCAGCACAACCTCCCGTAGCATTACCCACAACTACAGCATCAGCAGAACCTGCGTGTGATCGTAGAAAAATAGATAATCTTTCTCCCGGCATCCAGCCGTCATCATAAACACAAATTTCCCTCTGTTGACGCTGCTCGCCAGCAGATTGCACAACTCCAGCACTATTTTTATTATTGACGAAATCAGTCAAATTGTCACCGAATCGACTCGTGTCAGTTCTAATATCCAACTGCCCCGTCTCTGGATGACGGTACATCAAAATAGAAATATACGCACTATCCTTAGCTTGGTTAGAGAACCTAGTTTTTGCTTGCCAATTAACGATATATTTATCAGACTCAGCACCACGTCTATAAGTCCACGCGCTACCCTTATCTGACCTATAGGCATAAACTGGATAAGTTTTGTACAGATTGCCGTTTGTCGACCCCAGAGAACCTTCAGTGGTAATATAGCGACCGACAATCACACAATCAGATTGACCACGCAGAGTTTCAGCTCGACCATCAGAACCTTCAATTGGACAAGTGCCCTTAGATCGCTCATTCTCAACATTGACTACCTTCGAGTATTCATTTCGCAAAAAACCAGCATAAGACTGCACCGAATCACGATATTGCTGACGATTAATTGACATACTTACGCCGACCATTAACATAGAGGTCAGCAAACCAGAAATAGCCACAAACAAAATCACTTCAATTATAGTAAAACCTTTTTGTTTATTGCCCATCACTTCTCCATTATAGCATAAGCGCTTTTTACTTAGACAATAAGAAAGCCCCACTCTAAAATTTGTCGGCTAAAGAACCAAGCGAGCAAAAACCCTACGATAAGCAATGGACCGAAGCATATCCGTGAAGTTGCTTGCAATTTTCCTCGCG
Organism: uncultured Candidatus Saccharibacteria bacterium; assembly: GCA_963541875.1. Taxonomy (GTDB): domain Bacteria; phylum Patescibacteriota; class Saccharimonadia; order Saccharimonadales; family Saccharimonadaceae; genus Nanosynbacter. The sequence goes on along the minus strand of CAUTVA010000046.1, from coordinate 1,536 downwards.
CCATTGATGGCAAGACAAGAAGCGTGCCAATAAGATTTGCGATAAATAATGCCGCAAACGCCAGAAGCCAGTTTCCTAAGAACAAACCCAATCCAAGTCCAAGTTTAACATCACCAAAGCCAATCCAAGTTTTATCTTCCCCGTAACGATATTTCGAGAATAAATATAGCACCATATATATTCCACTCAGAATCGCAATCGACCCAAATAACGTCATCAAGCTTTTTGAAAAATCGCCAGCTAGACATACTTTTATTCCCGCAAAAATAGCACCAAGAATGATGAACGGAATATTAATTACATCTGGAAGAAGTAGCCATCTGAGGTCATAGACGAATAAAATCGCCAGCAGCACCAAACTTGCCAACCATAAGACCAGCAACGCGACTTGCCAGATATCCGTCAATGACCCAGGCCAAAAAACCATAGACGCGACAAACAGTCCAGCCATCACTAGTTCTAGCAAGATTTCCGTCCAACCGATAAATGCTTTGCAATATCTGCACCGCCCCAATCCAGCGACCCAACTTACCACAGGAATCAAATCGTACCACTTAAGCTCATGTCCGCAAGATAAACAACGAGATCTATCTTTGGAAATTTTTTTTATCAATGGAGATAATTTCTTTAATTCCTTTTGGTCAACCTTTTCTCCAGCTTTTTTATCTTCCACCAATTGACGAGCCCGCAAGCGCCAAATTTGCGCTCCGGCGAAACTGCCTAAAATAGCCCCTAAAAATCCCACTAATAAAAACTTAATCATACTTCTTATGGTAACAAAAAACCATAAAAAAATCAGCCCCATACCGAGGCTGATTCGTAATTTATCTATAGATTATACGTCTTGACAATACAGTTGCTTTTGAGAACCGTTATTTTCCAATAGAACTACAACTGCTGCGTTGCGTGAAGATCCGTTTTGCAAAGTTATATTTGCTGGATCGTCAGCAGATGGAGCTGGCGTGCTAGAAGGACATTTCTTACCTCGCATAACCTTGATTTCGTTACTAGCTACTGACATTGAAGCACCAGGTGTAGCAACCTTTAATTCTGAAGACTTGTCGTATTGATCAAGCTTATCGACATACTTACGTAGAGACTCTTCATTAAACGTACCGCCGTTACGGTTAGCTGAATTCCAATTGGTAATAGCTGCGGCAACTGTTGAAGCGTCGTTCTTCCTTGACTGGTCGCGCTGGCTACGCTGCAAAGCTGGCAATGCGATAAACACCATCGCAAAGATAAGTCCAGCAATAGCCAAGACTAGAACAACCTCGATGATTGTAAATCCTTTTTTATTATCTTTTTTTGTCATTAGATTTCCCACCTTTCTATGGTTTACCTATATTTACGCAAAAATGCTTACGTTTATAATACACTAAAAATATAAGTCAGTCTAGCGAATATTGATGTTGCCAACCAAGCTATAGATTGGAAGCAAGATAGCCGCGACCATCGTACCTGCAACTATAGCCAAAAATACCATCAGAACTGGCTCTATCGCCGTCGACAAGGCGCGAATCTCCTCGTCAAGCT
>CAUTVA010000045.1:0-2846 GCA_963541875.1 uncultured Candidatus Saccharibacteria bacterium | reverse complement strand
TCATCGTTGCGACTTCTGCAGCGTGACCAGGGAACATAACAGAGGTAATCCAATAAGTAAATGCGACAGCCACGCCAGTAATTAAAGCAATCGGCGTAACAGCCAGCAAAGTATCATGCCAAAATCTCTTCGGATTTATTCGATGCTTCGGCACCGGCGGAAACAGCGTCCACATAAGAGTCGGCATAGTCACTAGAAAAATATTCATAAACGTAATATGGCGCGGCGAATACGGATAATTCATATTGATGAGGATCGTCACAAGAAGAAGCGTCACGCCGTAAATAATTTTATGGAAAAATAGAACAGCGATGACTTCGATTGCCTGCATGATTTGATTGCCAAGCTTCATTCCCATCGGAAGGGAAGTGAACGAATTGTTGAGCAATATAATGTCGGAGACTCGACGAGAAGCCGGCGCACCAGCGTACATCGCCACGCCGAGGTCTGCCTTTTTCAGCGCCAGAGCGTCATTCACGCCGTCGCCGACCATGCCAGTGAATTTGCCGGATTGCTGGAATCGATTAATCAAGCGTTCTTTTTGGTCTGGCAAAACCCTGGCAAAAATCGTGTAAGTATCGGCAGCCTTATTAAATTCATCTTCGCTAAGCGCCGCCAAATCCTCACCTAAAATTGCCTTTTCTGGATGTTTAATTCCAGCTTCCTTAGCGATATATTGAACTGTGCGCGGATTATCGCCAGAGATTACGCGAATAGTTACGCCTTGACTCTGCAAAAAATCCACCGTTTCAACAACGCCATGACGCAGGGAGTTGCGCAGAATAACCGCGCCAATTGCCGTTCCAGAACCATTTTTAAGATCCTTCAATTTGGTTTTATTATCCGAAAATTCAGCCAGCATCAACACGCGCAAACCATTGTCAGCCCAATCATTCAGCTTCTTCTGAATCTCCTCATTTACCGGCGCCAACTTCGACACAAACTCTGGCGCGCCCATCATTAACGTCCGAATTTCGCCGTCAATATTCGCCCTCACGCCAGCCATTTTACGCGCCGACGAAAACGCCATCACTTCCAAAACTTTCGTATTTTTTGGCGACGTAGCTTCCGCCAAGATTGCACAGCCAGTGATATTTCCGCCGCTGGTTTCATGAGCAATTAACGCCGCAAAACTGGCAATGTCAGAGTCTGAATAGTCATTTTCATCACCGAAAGCCGCGACCCGCTCCAGCGTCACTTCATCGCTAGTCAAAGTACCTGTTTTATCTACGGCTAGCAAATTCAAAAGCGCCATCGCTTCAATTGCCGACAATTTTTGTGGCAAGACTTTCGCCTGGGCTAATCGCAGTGAGCCGAACGCCAAAAGCAGAGAACTCGCCAACAACAGACCTTCCGGCACAACCGTAACCGCTGCTGAAGTTATGGTTTTTAAGATAACAACGACGTTATCGCCAGAGAAATAATAGACGATAGCAATAAGTAGCGACAGGACAATTGCACCGTAAGTCAAGAAGTAAATTGCGCGCCAAATCGCTAATTGCAAGGGCGTAAGCTCTGGCTTGTAACGTTTCAGAACTTGGCTAATCGCGCCAGCTTTCGTGTCGTCACCAATCGCAATTACTCGCGCCGTGCCTTCGCCAGCCAAAACCGTCGTTGCCGCCAGCACGACATCGCCGTCCTTTTTCTCAATCGACGCAGACTCGCCAGTCAACATACTTTCATTCAGCTCCAAGCCTTTCGACTCGATAACTTTCGCGTCCGCCGGTAGTTCATCGCCAGCCTGAATAAGAATCTCATCGCCAATCTTAAGCTCATCATAACCAACCTCGACAACATTTCCGTCTTTTAACAATCGAGCTTTCGGCGCGCTCATCAGCTCCAATTGCCGTAAAACTCGCTTAGCCCTTAGCTCCTGAATAATGCCAATCGTCGAATTCACGACAATCACCACTGAGATAAACCACGCATCACGATATTCGCGAACATAAACCAGCGCGCCAGCCAGCAGAAAAATCACCACGACGATAGGTGAAAGCAGATTCCGCTTGATAATATCCAAATAGTCGCGCATTAGCTTGTCCGAATCCTTCTGTAACTGAACCTTGCGCCAACTCGCCAATTTCCGTACGCGTCAGAATCGAATTGATATATCTCGCCATTTTTCACTTCAGAAATCAAAACCAAGGCGGGATTATACGGCGCCAAAGTTTTATAAAAATGCAAATCTTCATCCGTGACGTGCCTTCTTCCAGGAAAAACCTCGCGGAATTTGCGCTTGCCGATATCTTCAAAATATCGCGGCTGACCTTTTGGTGGAAGAAATAATTCCGCCCGCATACCCATTCGCGAAATTATCTTTTTAACGTCAGATAAAATCAACGGCGAAGTCGCCTCCAAATACATCATCAGCTGCTTTTTATTCGTCAAAAACACCGACGCCTTAGCCGTGCGACTAACATCAGCGTGCCACAAAATTATCGATTGAACATCAATTGGAAAACCAAATTTTTCCTTAGCAATTCGCTCCAGTGCCAGCTCGTCGTACGTCGCCTTATTCATAGATAATATTTTACCATTTTTTTATGAGGTGCGCGAGATGGCAAAGATGTGAAATCTAATAGCCAGCCTGTATGGTCGATTTGACTGCTTGACGGGAAATATCCAAGTGGCTTTTACCCTTAAACGCGTCTTCTGGATGTTTTTCATTCCAAGCGTCGACATTTTCTTCAGTACAATCTTTAATGGCGTGATTAACACAAAACTCAAGTCGCTTAATGCTTTGGGTATTAGCAATTTTGATATTGCGTTCTGAAGACTGCCGACATGGTAGAATAAAACTATGGATTTCAATACTCGTTACGCTAAATTAAACGATAATCAACGAC
>CAUTVA010000044.1:0-2890 GCA_963541875.1 uncultured Candidatus Saccharibacteria bacterium | reverse complement strand
GTTTGTGGGACGTCTTTACTGCACCTATTAAAGGTATGTCAGACAAGCTTGATGTCATCGTCTTCGTGATGGTGCTCGGCGGATTCTTAGGCGTTACCATGAAGACCGGTGCACTTGACGCTTCTCTTGGCGCGCTACTTCGAAAGATGAAGGGCAAGGAAAAGTGGCTCATCCCGATTCTGATGATTTTATTCGCTATCGGTGGTACTACTTACGGTATGCAAGAAGAAACTGTGGCGTTCTATGCGCTCGTCATACCGATGATGATTGCTGCTGGCTATAACGCCATGACTGGTGTGATGGTGATTGTGCTGGGTGCTGGTACTGGTGTGCTTGGTTCAACAATCAACCCATTTTCTACTGGTGTTGCAGCAAAAACCGCAGACGTGAAATTGGGTAGCGTTATTCCAATAATGTCTATAATCTTAGTGCTCTGTTTGATTGCTGCGATTATCTTTACTATGCGTTACGCCGCAAAAGTTAAGGCCGGCAAGTACAAGGAAGACGTTCGCTACAAGCCAGCTACGGCTGCTCTCGACACGACAAACGTACCAAAATTCACTGGTCCACGAAAAGTCGTTATGTCCGTGTTTGCTATTACGTTTGTGCTAATGATTCTTTCCTTGATTCCATGGGGAAGTTGGAATATCACATTCTTCGCTGATATGTTTGAATGGGCTACAGGTTTGCCAGTTATTGGCGCAGTGCTTGGTGTAGTCCACAGTGCGGCATTTGGTGATTGGTATTTCAATGAAATCACTGCACTATTCCTAATTTCAACAATTGTCATAACCGCAATTTACTACAAAGAATTTAAGAAAGAGGGTGTTTTCCCAGTTGATACATTTATCGACGGTGTGAAAGACATCTTACCAGTTGCTTTGATTATCGCAGTAGCAACAGGTGTTTCTGTAGTGATGACTAACGGTGAAATCCAGGACACGATCATCAGCTGGGGTGAGTCCCTTCTGAAAGATGCTGGTGGCGGTGTTGTCGGTGTGTTGGCATATCTATTTTATCTGCCAATGTCATTCATTGTTCCGTCGTCATCAGGTTTGGCGGCAGCAACTATGCCGGTTATCGCGCCAATTGCTGACCTGGTTGGCTCAAGCAAAGAAGTTATGGTTGCCGCATTTGCGACAGCGTCTGGCTTGATCAACATGATGGCTCCAACTATCGCGTCGTTGATGGGTGGATTGGCTTTGGCTGGTGTTTCATATCGCGACTGGCTAAAACGTTCAGCTCCAATTATGGCGGTATTTGCTATTATCAGCATTACAGTTATTGCAATTTTCGGGGCACTGTAGCCTATGGATAAGAAGCGTACTATTGTAGTAGCGCTCGGTGGTAACGCCCTGCAACGGCAGGGCGAAGCCGCGTCTGAGCAACAACAACGAGTAGCCGATGAAACGGTTCGTCAACTTTTACCGTTAATCCAGGCTGGTCATAACGTAGCAATCGTTCATGGCAATGGTCCTCAGGTCGGCAATATTGTGTTGCACGAAGAGGCGATTAACACGCCAGATGTACCAAGCCTACCACTGGAAGATTCTGGCGCTATGAGCCAGGGGTTGATTGGCTTTTGGCTGCAACAGGCTTTTCATGACGCCTTTATGGTTAATCAAATGAACAACCGCGCCGTTAGTGTTATAACTCAAACAATTGTTAGCTTAAGCGATCCGGCATTCCAAAACCCAACCAAGCCAATTGGTCCGTTCTATTCGGAAGACGAGGCAAAAACCGTCGCTAGTGAACGCGGCTACACGGTAAAAGAAGACGCTGGTCGCGGCTGGCGACGCGTCGTTCCTTCGCCAAAACCTCAGACAATTGTCGAGGCTGATGTGATTAAAGCGTTGGTTCATGCTGGTGTGACGGTCGTTTCAACTGGCGGCGGCGGCATTCCTGTTTTACAAGACGAAACTGGTCAATTAAAAGGCGTCGCTGCGGTCATTGATAAGGACTTCGGCGCAGCAAAATTGGCAGATCTTTTGGACGCTGACACCTTGCTGATTTTGACTTCGGTTGATGCTGCTAAAATTAATTTTGGCAAACCAGATGAACAATCTCTTGGGGAAGTTTCAATAGAAGAACTTCAAAAGCACATTGATGATGGGCAGTTTGCGGCTGGTTCGATGTTGCCAAAAACTCAGGCTGCCTTGTCGTTCTTGGACGGCAAATCAGGGCGTACGGCGATTATTACTTCGCTGGATAAAACCGCTGAAGCTATTAGCGGCTCGGCAGGCACGATAGTTAAATCGTAATAAAAATCAAGGAGTTCCTGTAAACGGCGCAGGAGCTTCTTGTGTTTGTGTATGTTTTATTTTATAATATGAAATTATGTTGCAATATCTTCGTTCAACAAATAGTGATTCAGTAATTAGTCAGCAAGAAAATTTGCGGTCTGGTTCGTGGGTGCGTTGCGAAAGGCCAAGCGACGAAGAGGTTTCGCAATTGTTGACGCTGGGCTTGGACGAGGATTTGATAAGTGACGCGCTCGATCCACACGAGGTGCCGCGTATTGAGTTTGACGATGAGTGGACTTATTTGATTGCGCGACTGCCGGACACTGACGACGATTTTAACGATTTTACCACGCCGATTTTATTCTGCATTAATAAAGATCATATCGTGACGTTGTCCAGGGATAGTTTGGGACGATTGTGGCAGCCATTTATTGATAAGGTGCGAATTAGGACGGATCGACAAGTTGAGCTTTTGGTGGCGATGGTTGAGGCGATTTCAACGCAATATCAGCGGCGTGTGGCAACGATTAATCGCCAGATGCGAGCGGCTACAGATAGTATTCATACGCTGAGGGTTAATGATATTGCCACTCTGGCGGAGTATGAGCGCAAATTGAATGATTATCTTGACGCGTTAATTCCGATGA
>CAUTVA010000043.1:0-2914 GCA_963541875.1 uncultured Candidatus Saccharibacteria bacterium | reverse complement strand
TGATGATAATGGTGTTGCTAAAGTCAATCGTTCGTCCTTGTCCGTCCGTCAATCGGCCGTCGTCCAAAACTTGTAATAGAACGTTGAACACGTCGGGGTGTGCTTTTTCGATTTCGTCAAACAAAACCACGCTATATGGACGTCGCCTAACGGCTTCCGTCAATTGACCGCCTTGATCGTAGCCGACATATCCTGGAGGTGAACCGATCAATCTGGCTACGGCGTGGCGTTCCATATATTCACTCATGTCAATTCGAATCATGGCGTGTTCGTCGTCGAATAATTCACGGCATAAACTGCGCGCGACTTCTGTTTTTCCCACGCCAGTAGGTCCGAGGAATAGAAATGAGCCAATTGGTCGATTAACGTCGCCGAGTCCAGCGCGTGACCTGCGGATGGCGCTTGCTACAGCTGCCACGGCGCGATCTTGCCCGATGACTTGGCGGCTGATCGATTCTTCCAATTTGGTCAACTTGCTGGATTCGCTTTCCATTAATCGTTCTACGGGAATGCCGGTCCAGCGCGCCACTACGCCAGCGATATCGTCAGGCGTAACTTCTTCGCGGAGCAATCGGTCGTGAGTTGGAATTGCCGCTAACTCCTCGCGGGCGCTTGCTAATTTTTTCTCCAGCTCCGGCAAGTCGCCATATTTAATGCGGCTAGCGGTGGCTAAGTCTGCGTCGCGTTCAGCAATCTCTAATTGTGAGCGCAGATTGTCCATTTTTTCGGTAGCCGTGTTGACGGTTTGCAAAATGTCTTTTTCGTGTTGCCATTTTTTATCAATCACTTCGGCTTTTGTGCGAATCTCGGCAATTTGCTCCTTGATTTCATCTTTGCGAATATTGGCGTGGTCGGATTTGTCCTTTTTCAACGCCGCTTCTTCGATTTCCAATTGCAAGCGTCTATTGTTCAAACGATCCAGTGCAATTGGCACGCTTTCTAATTGCATTTTGAGTGAGCTGGTCGCTTCGTCAAGCAAGTCGACTGCTTTGTCTGGCAAGAATCGGTCAGGCAAATATCTGGTAGACAATCTGGCGGCTGCCACGATTGCATCATCAGCGATTTTTACACCGTGATGGATTTCGTATTTTTCTTTCAATCCACGTAATATGGCGACAGTGTCGTCAAAGCTCGGTTCGCCAACGTAAACTGGTTGGAATCTTCGTTCTAGGGCGGCATCTTTTTCGATGTATTGGCGATATTCAGCGAGTGTCGTCGCGCCAATCATGTGCAATTTTCCGCGAGCCAGCGCTGGCTTTAACATATTACCCGCGTCCATACTGCCTTCGCTTTTCCCAGCGCCAACCATGGTGTGAATTTCATCGACAAAAAGAATAATCTCACCGGCTGCGTCTTCTACTTCTTTTAGAACAGCCTTCAATCGATCTTCAAATTGTCCGCGGAAACTAGCGCCCGCCAAAAGACTGGAAATTTCCAAGGAAATTAGTCGCTTATCCTTCAGCGAAGCGGGAACGTTGCCTTTGATAATTCGCTGCGCCAACGCCTCAACAATCGCGGTTTTACCAACTCCCGGTTCACCGATGAGGACGGGATTGTTTTTAGTGCGGCGACTTAAAATCTGCATAGTGCGTCGAATCTCTTCATCTCGACCGATCACTGGATCGAGTTTGCCTTCGCGTGCTAACGCTGTTATATCCGTACCGAATTTTTCGAGCGGTTTAGTTGTTTCTTCTTGATTCATGTTTGGTGGCATAAAATCCTCCTTTTGGTTTTTAGTCCTAATTTGTTGCGCCCCAGTAAAAGACAGAATGGTGAAATTTGATATAGCTATCATAGCAAATTAGCACTCTCAGTGCAAGAGTGCTAATAAAATAAGTAGCCATTTTGTGATATGTTAAATGTATGAATATTCTTGTCACTGGTGGCGCTGGCTATATCGGCAGTCACACTATCATCGAACTATTATCATCAAATCATAACGTAGTGGTGGTCGATAATTTATTAAATTCATCCGTCGAGAGTCTGAGGCGAGTTGAAGAAATCACCGGTCAATCAATACCGTTTCATGAATTCGATTTATGTGATCATCAGCGACTATCAGAATTGTTTAAGTCTGAGAAAATTGATGCTGTAATTCATTTTGCTGGGTTGAAGGCGGTTGGCGAATCGGTTGAAAAGGCGCTTCTTTACTATAAAAATAATCTCGAAAGTACGTTGGTTTTGCTTGATGTGATGCAAGAATTTGACGTGAAGAAATTGGTGTTTTCCAGTTCGGCAACAGTTTACGGCGATCCTGCTCGATTGCCAATTACCGAAGATATGCCGTTGTCTGCCACAAATCCATATGGCCAAACAAAGTTGATGATTGAGCAAATGCTTCGCGATATTTCTGCGACAAATCAAAATTGGCAATTTACGTCTCTTCGCTATTTTAATCCAGTTGGTGCGCATCCGAGCGGTCGCATCGGGGAAGATCCTTCAGGAATCCCGAACAATCTTTTGCCGTTTGTGTCACAAGTTGCTGTTGGTAAGCGAGAGTATTTGAGCGTTTTTGGTGACGATTATGACACTCCAGATGGAACTGGCGTGCGCGATTATATTCACGTGGTTGATTTGGCGAAGGCTCACGTGGCGGCTCTGGAGAATTTGGGTCGACCGAACGAATATAAAGTCTATAATATCGGCACTGGTCGTGGTACTTCGGTTTTGGAATTAGTGAAGGCGTTTGAGAAAGCGTCTGGTCGTGATGTTCCGTATCAAGCTACGCCACGTCGAGCAGGTGATATTGCGACGTGCTATGCAGACCCAGGATTGGCAGAAAAAGAATTAGGCTGGCGAGCAGAATTGACAATTGAAGATGCTTGCCGCGACGCTTGGAACTGGCAGAGCAATAATCCGAATGGCTACAATGGCTAATTGCCGGATTTGGTGAAAATCTTATTTTCGTAATAAG
>CAUTVA010000042.1:0-2961 GCA_963541875.1 uncultured Candidatus Saccharibacteria bacterium | reverse complement strand
CCGACAAGACGTTTCAAACAGTCGAAAATGTTGACGGTGGATCCGTGAACTTGGGTTCTCTAGGCTTCCGAATTGAAGGAGATAAATTAGTTATTCGCAACGATTCAGTCACACAAGAGATTCGCTATTTCCTGAAGACAGAAACTAAAAAATCAGGCTGTAAGGATAACAACAGCGTAACTACGGTAATTGCCCATTCCCAAGATGAGAAACAGTTGTTGCTGGGCTATGGTTGCGGCAATTCTGAGGCACGAATGTTTGCAGTTAAGAAAGACGACGGATGGAAAGCGATTTCTCCAACCAACCAATTTAACCTGTTTGAAATTCCGAGCTGTAAGATGGTTGATGAAAATAACATTAGTAGTGAAATTGCGCCAGTCTGCCAAAATGAGAAAAAAGTTGGCGACAATTTATCTTACGATTACAAAATACGATAATCCATTCACAAAAAGAATTCCCCGCTTTTCGGCGGGGATTTTTAATGTCAATTATTTTTTCTTAAACAAACGACGCTTCTTACTCTTCTTTTTGTCACTATCAAGCAGCTCGTCTGGGTCAAAGTCGTCATATGTAACCATCAGCGCACGAGAGTTGACTTGTCGCAGAGTCTCAAGGGCGACTGATACGACAATCAAGATTCCAGTACCGCCGATTGACAAACGCAAACCTTGCAAGCCTGTCAAATTGTACGTGAGATATTCCGCGACGAATGGCAAAATAGCCACGATTCCTAGGACAATTGAGCCGAACAAAATCAAGCGATTGACAGTTCTCATAAGATATTTTTCAGTCTGAATACCCGGACGCACGCCCTCAATAAATCCGCCCTGCTTCTGCAAATTTTCGGCAATTTCATTAGCGTTAAAGACGATTCCAGTGTAAAAATATGTAAAGACGATAACCAGAATAAAGTATAACGTTGGGTAAATAAACGCTTCAGCGGTGCTTCCTGTGAATGAGCCGGCGTTTGGAGCCTGGAACCAAGTAATAAGCTTGTTGGCTGTCGGCAGAAGATCGGCGTTACCAGACGCTTTCATGACTTGACCAACGAATTGCGGCAAGCTTAGGAACGCAACCGCGAAGATGACTGGAATAACTCCCGCCGCAATCAATTTAACCGGCAAAATGCTTTTTACATCGCCATAATTACTGTTTCCGTGAACGCGCTTTGCATAGTTAATTGTAATGACGCGTTGAGCTTCGTTGATTTTAACTAGGAAATAAAGGACGATGAGTCCGGCGATTGACATGATCAATATCGTCCAGAACATAACTGGGTTTACAGGGAGAGTGAACCAGTTGAAGACGTTCAGGCTACCAGATGAAGTGTTGAACAATGATGAGATTAATGACGCGAGCATTTGTGGTAATTGGCTGATAATGCCAGCGAAGATTACGATAGAAATACCGTTGCCAATCCCCTGCTCAGTGATCAACTCACCGAGCCACATCAGAAGAACAGAGCCTGCCGTCATTGAAGTGATCGAAACGATCCATTCCATCATCGTAGGGTCGGCCAATGTTGTACTGCCGCCTTGAAGAACTGTTTGCCTTAAGATGAAGATGAAAGCGATTGACTGGACAATAGCAAGCGGCACGGTAATAACACGCGTCCATTGCTGAATTTTTCGACGTCCAGATTCACCATCTTTATGTAGTTCCTCAAGCTTTGGAATGGCTTTAGTTAGAAGCTGAATAATAATACTAGCGGTAATAAATGGACTAAGCCCAACCAACACCAGAGAGAAGCTCGACAGCGCACCACCAGATAGCAAGTTCAAAATTCCACCGAGGTCAGATTGCCCAAGCACTGACGAAATCGCGTTACGCAGTTGTGTTGGTTCCGCCAACGGCACTGGAATGTGCGCCAATAATCGATAAACAACGATTATTCCCACGACGATAAATAGCCGTTTTTGCATATCTTTATTTTTCAGTGAGCGGAAAATTATTCTCCAATTCATGTTTTAGCCCCTCATAGTCACTAACAATTCTTAACTCTGTTAATTATACATTACCTTAGCGGATATTTCCATACTAAAAACATAAAAGCGTATGCGTTATAATTGAGTCAATAGCATAATGTAAATGAGGTATTATATGCAACAGCCACCTGAAATCCCATCAACTCCACCAATTACGCCACCGCCAAACCCAGAATTTCCCCAAAATTATCCACCAAAGAAAAGTAAATTATGGCTATGGGGTACACTGGCAATCGTGGGAGTGCTGGCGATAATCGGAATAGTGGTGGCAATTATTCTTGTGTCAAATAAAACCACTCCTTCAAAAGACACGACTATTTCGCGCAAAGAGGCGGTCAAGTCCAAAGACGAGAAGAAAAGCGAAGACAAAAAGCAGAATTTAGCTAAATCAAATTCAAAATGTTTAACGTCTGCTGATTTTCGAAAAGCTGGCTATGACTACATGAAAGACGGCTATTTTACGCTTAATAACGGTAAATATAATTTTAAAAATGTTTTCTTCAATGCGGATTCGACGCAATATACATACGAGGGAATTGCCGTTGACGAACTGGCTAAACTGGGGTCGCTATATAAATCAAACAGCCAAAAGGAATTTTCAATTGAGCTAGTCGGTCAGACATATGAAAGTTCGAAGACAAGTGCCGGCACAAAATTAGCCATGGAGCGCGCTGATAAAGTCAAGCAAGGCTTAGTTTCGCAAGGCTTTCCTGAGAATAAGATTATTATCTCTGAGCCAAAAATCGCCAATCACGACGGTAGCGATGACACCGCCGACAGGAATGTGACTATTTACATAGTTGCACCGCAAGAATGTAGCGAAAAATAGCCCAGAATATCAAAGCAAAAGAAAATCCCCTTCTCTTTCGAAGGGGATTTATTATTACCGAGAAAAATTATTTCTCTTCAGCTTCTTTCGCGCTTTGGCGTAGAGGTGTAGCTACTTTCTCGAATGAGCCACCGGCTTTTTCGATAG
>CAUTVA010000041.1:0-2967 GCA_963541875.1 uncultured Candidatus Saccharibacteria bacterium | reverse complement strand
ACACCGATTTTGTCTTGGCGATATGTGCCGCAACTTGCGCCAAAAGCGTACTTTTCCCAATTCCTGGCTGCCCCGCCACCAACACCACGCCGCCAACCAAAAATCCACCGCCCAAAACAGTGTCCAAATCATCAATTCCAGTGCTTAATCTTTCTAATCCAGACTCAGAGGCAGTTTCACGAATGCTGGACGTTTTCAAGGCTTTGCCGCGCCCAGCCGATTTATCAACAACGGACGACCCGCCAGAAGAAACGACCTGCTCGACTAGCGAATTCCATTCCCCGCAATTTTCACACCTGCCAGCCCACTTTGAAAAACTAGCCCCACACTGCTGACAAACAAATTGACTTCGAACTTTCGCCATTATTTCGCCCCCTCCAAACTATCCAAACTTTTATTCAATTCATCAATCTGCACGCCTAATTCCCTGAGCCGCAAAACATCGGAATTGTAAGAATTGATCTCAGAATTCAAATTGGCACGCCTTTCGTTCAACTCCGAGAGCTCCGCCTTCAAGGCTTGACGTTGACTATAAAAATCACTCTGCGACAAAAATCCGCCGCTAACGCCCGCTCGCCGATTAAAGTCCGCCACGCGACTATTATAATCCGCCAAATCAGTTGAATACTGTGATAATTCTCTATTCAATTTTTCCTTCCGAACCTTCAACGACTCACTCAACTTCTGCGCTTCATTTTCCCTGGACTCAAATTTTTCTTGATATTGCGCGTGCAATTTTACAACTTCAGACCGATCAGTAAAATATCGTCGATAATATTCTTCCAGCTCGTCGCCCAAATTAGCAAATTCCATCCCTAAAATTGAGTGCAGCTCGTTAGCTCTCGTTCCAGGTTGCGCACGATCATAATACTCCATTCGCTCGGACAATTTCTTATTTTTCACATTATTATAAGCCCGCTCCAAAAGCTCGCTCAAATGAAATTTTTCCGCCGTACTTAACCTTTCCCAGGCAGCATGCAACATCTCATGTGCTGCCGTCACTTCTTTCACACCATCAAGCTCAGAATTAGTTACGTTATAAATATAAATATCCCTAGACGACGGATTATAACAACCCAAAATTGCATTTCCCTTTTCCACACGCCGGCAATCTTCGTTAAATTCATTCGCCGATTTAATTTGCGGATTAGAAACATAGAACATTTTCCTGCCAACATCCGACATCTTTACGCGATCAGCAATAGCGACAATTTCCGCACTCGGCTTATATTGCCACAGCGTAATCTCGTCAATGATTTGCTGACGATTCATCATCACAAAAACCGCAGCAGAAAGTACAATTATCGGCGTGAGGACGCTGAATATTCTACGCACGATTGACATTAATCACCACCTTATCATTATCAATTTTAGCCTCCAGCGTGTCGCCAGATTTTGCTTTATTGGACAGTAAAACATCACTCAACGGATCCGCCAGCTCCGACTGAATTGTTCGCCTCAAAACTCGCACGCCGCGTTGCTCGTCAAATCCTCGATCAATCAACCAGCGCTTCGCCGAAGAAGTAATATCAAGCGTCATTCCATGTCGACCAACAGCCTTGACCAAATCAGACGTGAGATTGTCAAAAATCTTTCGCACGACCGAACGAGACAGCGGCTTAAATGTAATCACGTTATCAAATCTTCCAATCAATTCTGGACGCAAAAACTCCTCAAGCTCACGCAGAGCGGCACGCGAATTTTTCTCGTGACGATTTTCACTGGCCGACTTTTTCTGCCCAGACGCACCAAATCCCAGCTCCGAATCCTGAATCATTTGCTCGGCGCCGACGTTGCTCGTCAAGATAATAATCGTCTGCCGAAAACTCACTGTTCGCCCGTGAGAATCGCTCAACTTGCCGTCCTCCAAAATCTGCAAAAGCAAATTCAGAACGTCAGGATGCGCCTTTTCAATCTCATCAAACAGCACCACGCTATATGGTCGACGACGAACTTTATCCGTTAATTTCCCGCCATCTTCATAGCCAACATAACCAGCCGGCGCACCAACCAGCCGACTAGCCGTGTGACGCTCGGAAAACTCACTCATGTCAATTTTAATCAAGCTATCATCGCCGCCAAAAACTTCCCGCGCCAGAACTCGCGCCAATTCCGTCTTACCAACTCCAGTCGGACCCAGAAAGATAAACGACCCAAGCGGTCCGCTCTGGCGATTTAGTCCAGCTTTATTGCGGCGAATCGCGCGCGCCAGCTGCTCAATCGCTTCATTCTGACCAAGAACGCTCTGGCTCAGTCGTTTTTCTAGGCGAATCAAATCTTTCATCTGATTTAACGATAATCTATCAATCGGAATATTCGTCATTGCCGAAACCGCTCGACGCAAATATTCATCAGTCAATACGGGTTCATCACTGACTTCATCTTTCAGCGCTTCGGCTTGCAATTCCAACTGCCTCATTTGCATCTTAAACTCTGCAGCCTTTTCGTAATTTTCAGCCTCGACCGCGGCGTCAATTTTCCCGGCCAATCGCTTAATTTGGCGAGCCAACTTGTCCTTACGCGACAATTTTATTGGCGAACTAGACTTCAATAAACTCGCCGCCTCGTCAATCACGTCGATCGCTTTATCTGGCAAAAATCGCTCCGTCACGTAACGCTGGCTCAAATCCACCGCCTCAGTCAGCATTTCGTCGGGAATTTGAACTTGATGATGCTTGGCTAATTTTCCTCTCAAGCCTCGCATCATCTCCACCGCCTCTTCTGGTGACGGCTCATTAACCGTTACCGACTGGAAGCGCCGTGACAACGCAGCGTCTTTTTCGATATGTTTTCGATATTCATCAAACGTCGTCGCACCAATTAGTCGCACCTCGCCTCGCGACAATGCCGGCTTCAATACATTCGCCGCATCCATCGAGCCTTCGGCCGAACCAGCGCCGACCAACAGATGCAACTCGTCAATAAACAAAATAACTTCTTGATGTTTTTTGGCGACCGCCAGAACTT
>CAUTVA010000040.1:0-3002 GCA_963541875.1 uncultured Candidatus Saccharibacteria bacterium | reverse complement strand
CGCCGTAAAACTTATCGTCCTTGACAATAATTTCATCAGTCGTTGCACCGATGTGGACGGTAATTTTTCCATCATCGACATACTTCTGCAAATCTTTTTGCAAGATGTCACTGGCGCGCAATTTACTGCGAACCAACAGATCAATATGGCTAGCGTATCGCGTCAAAAATATCGCCTCTTGAACTGCTGAATTTCCGCCACCGACAACGATTAGATTTTTATCACGATAAAACGCACCGTCGCAAGTCGCACAGTAATGCACGCCTCGACCATATAATTCGTCTTCGCCCGGAACGCCTAATTTGCGATGATTCGAGCCAGTCGCTAGCAAAACTGACTTCGCGTGAACAGATTGACCGTCAATCGTCAACTCCAACTCACCGTCAACTTGCTTCAATTCCGTCACGTCGCCATACTCAATCTTCGCACCAAATCGCTCCGCCTGTTGTTGCAATTCAGATGCCAATTTCATTCCCGTAACTCCCTCGGCAAATCCAGGATAATTGTCAATTTGATCAGTAATCGCCGCCATTCCGCCGACCACGCCACGCTCATATAGCGTCGTGTCGACATCTTCACGCGACAAGTAAATTGCCGCCGTTAACGCGCTTGGACCAGCGCCAACAATAATAACATCTTTAGACATTGAAACCTCGCGATCGATAATATTGCTTCATCACTTCTGGCATTTCTGGCTCTGGAATATCGGCTGGCTTTTCAATAGCCATCACCACGAACTTAAGTGGAGAATTTGCAGGAATTTTATCGCCCTGAGCTTTGTCGCCATAAGCCTTGTTGGCTGGAATTGTTAATTCACGCACGCCGCCAATTTTCATACCAATCAAACCCTCTTTCCAACCCTGAATGACTGCAGTATTTGCCGGGCCATCCATATTGAGCGGAGCTTTCAATTTGCCGTCAGCGATTGATTGATCGAAAATCTCACCCTTAGCGTTCCAACCAATGTAATAAACAGCCAATTTAGTGTCGTCCTTGACCTCAGCGCCTTCGCCTTCAACCAAATCTTCCTTAACAAGCTCTTTCACGTCACCAGCTTCAAACGCGCCAACTCGCGAGCTAAACTCAGAAAACTTGCCGTAATATTTTTGGCTCAATTCATTAGCCTGAGCCTCTACTTTCTTTTTCCGTTCGTCAGTAGCCTTGGTGTATTCATCCTGAGCTTTCTTAAACGCGGCTTGGTCTTTGGCTTCATTTCCAGGCGCCACCATCATAGCGACAAATCCGCCAACGGTCCCCAAAAACATCATGCCGGCAATAACCCAAATACCTATTCTCTGGCCTTTTGTAGTTGCCATATTCCTCCTTTATTTACCTTTCAATTATAGCAATTTTTATCAAGCGCAACAAATCACGTTAAACCTGAGCGGCGTCGAATTCTTCCGCAGCCATCGCGGCAATCTCCTCAATAATCGGCGCAATGTCTTTATCTTCCAGTGTCCGCTCGGCGCTCGTAAACTTTACATTCAAAGTTACAGTTTTTGTCGAATCGTCATTTTTTGGCTGATATATCGCAATCGGCGTTATGCTAATTTGTAACTCACCGTGTTTTTTCGCAACTTCTTCAGCGCAAGCATAAACCTTCGCATAATCAACATTCGAATCCATTTTCAATGAAATATCTCTGGTGGTCGACGGAAAACGACTTAACGGCTGGTAATTATAGCCCTGATTTTTACTCAGATTTTCCTGCAATTTTTCAATATCAATAGAAAACGCCGCTGTATAATCTGGCAATTTGAAGTTGCGTCGGGCAGACTGAACCAACTCGCCAACAATTCCCAAATTGTCGCCATTCTTCGCCACAATCCAAGCGCTACGTTTCGCATCAAATGGCGCTGGAACGTCGCTGTCAGATTCCGCAATCTTCACAAAATCAACCTCAACACTCAAATCTTTCATCAGCCTTTCAGCAATTTTTCTCACCTTGTAAAACGGTGCGCCGGATTGAGGTTTTTTATTCGCATAAACTCCGTCAATGAAAGTCTTTTCAATCGGCAAATTCTCATCGTTAAAACCTAATTTCTTATCGTGAATTTTGCCAATTTCAAACAGCATAAATTCGTCATGTCCAGATTTTATATTGGCGTGAACTTTATCCAGCAAACTCGGCAAAATGCTAATTCGGTAATATTGCAAGTCTGGGCTAAGCGCGTTGCTCAAGCGATACGCACAGCCAGGATCTTGCTCAGAATTTTTCAAAACTCGCTCATGAACGAAACTATATGTCAAAACTTCGTTCGCTCCAGCTCGCGATAAACTTTGGCGAATCTTCTGCTTCAATTCACGACGCTCATTCTTCGAAGCAGACTTGATGCTTCGCTCTGGCAAATGACGCGGCAATCTATCAAAGCCATACAATCGCCCAACTTCCTCAACAATATCCTCAGGAAGCTCGATATCTGTTCGCCAAAATGTACTGTAAACCATCACGCCAGCTTCGCCATATTTATTACCATCGTCAACGATAAATTCAACATTCTTCAGTAGTGCCTCAATCTCATTCTCGGCAAAGTCAACACCCAGACGTTCTTCGACAAACCTTTTAGGAATCAACAATCCACCGTGCCAGTGCTTACCATCGACCAACACTTGTCGCAATGAAGAATGATTCTTAAATAGCATAGGACTAGCTTGCTCACCACCAACCATACCAATTAACCATTTTAAGACAGGGTCAATTTGTGCTGGCGACTGCCCCTTATTAAACCTAGTCAGAGCGTCGGTGAAAATTCCGTGACGCATAGCCGTGCGACGTAGCGCGTACATATCAAAATTGGCGCATTCAAGGACAATATTCTTCGTTTCAGCCGAAACTTCCGTATTAGCGCCGCCCATAATTCCAGCTAGCCCAATCACACCTT
The DNA here is from genome assembly GCA_963541875.1 of uncultured Candidatus Saccharibacteria bacterium. GTDB lineage: Bacteria > Patescibacteriota > Saccharimonadia > Saccharimonadales > Saccharimonadaceae > Nanosynbacter. The sequence continues at coordinate 120 of CAUTVA010000040.1, read as the reverse complement.
CGCCATCAGCGATCACAATATCGCCAGCCGTCAATTCATATTCCTTGCCATTAAGCAAACCGACTTTCTCGCCATCGTGCGCCATTCGCACGCCAAGTTTATGCCCGCGCAACTTGTCGT
>CAUTVA010000039.1:0-3224 GCA_963541875.1 uncultured Candidatus Saccharibacteria bacterium | reverse complement strand
GGTGAATTTAACGCCGTCTTAAACCGCATGGCGACGGGCGCTCATAAATATATGAAGATTAAGGGTTCGGATGTTGTGGTGTTTAGTTCAAATCCAATTCCTGGCAATGAAAAAAGCGTGGTGCGAACAGTTGACGGTTTGATGCGCGAAGGTTCTGACGTTATTCAGAACGGTAAAACCCACCTGACAGGAATCGGTCCTCTACACTTGTCGGGTCATGGCTATTATGACGATCACGTCAAGTTGATTAACGCACTTAATCCAACTTATTACATGCCGATTCACGGTGAATTTCATATGTTGGTGCATAATGCTCGGTTGGCGGAAAAGGAATGTGGAATTCCTCGTAAGAATATTTTTGTGTGTGATGCTGGAGATATTATTGAAATTGATATTGAAAGGCAAGCAAAGAAGGCTGGGCGAATTCATGTTGGCGGTGTGATGTATGATGACACTGGCGCGATTGTTTCTGAGGTTGTATTGAAAGATCGCATTCACATGTCGCAAGAGGGAATGTTTGTTGTGGTGCTGACCGTACAGCGTGGCACGGGACGATTATTGACTAGCCCAGACATTATTTCTCGCGGATTTATTTACTTGCGCGATTCTGAAGAATTGATGAATATGATTCGCCAATACTTGAAGCAAAAAGCGGCACGTAGTTTTTCTGGCAAATATGATTTGGATGTTATCAAAAAAGAAATTAAAGATGAGATTACGCATATATTGTACGATCAGACTCGCCGAACGCCGATTGTTATTCCAGTGATAAATGAAGTTGGTGGCTTGAAGTCTGTTAAGTCGGCAGCTACGCCAACGCATTCTGCCGTGAAATCGCCAGCGCGCGGTAAGAGACCCGCCTCGGGTGAGTCAAAAATGACTCTTCCAACTGCGCCGCGTCGTCGTTTTCCTCAACGCCAAGTACCAGATACGGAAGCCAATGACACGAAGGCCAGGGAGCGACAGAACGCGCGCCCGTACTAGGGTTCTAGATTGATTTTAATGGTGAATTATGCTATAATACTAAGCGTATTAAGTTGATTTTACATCTGTTAATAAGTGTAAAATCAGTGTATAATAAAAACGATTATGGCAAAAAAACGAAAGAGCACGAAAAAATCCGCACCAGCCAAGCCGCAGCATAGTTTGCCGGCGGGCTTTTGGTCGCAAGTTGGCGCGGTGATGCTTATTCTTTTGTCGCTACTACTTGTCGTATCGTGGTTTGGCGTCGGTGGTCCGGTTCTGCAATGGATTGATATGGCGACCGTAAAAACTATTGGTTACACCGCGTATGCCTTGCCGATATTACTGATTTATTTGGCGGTTGAGACTTTCCGGGCAGAAGAGAATCAATTACCCGCAGTGGTGAAATTTGCGGCAGTTTTGGAAATTGTGTGGTTTTCTGGATTGTTTGGATTAATGAAGACGGCTTCGCATCCGAATTCTGGTGGATTTGTGGGCGATATATTGAATACGGCAACCTTGAAAATGGTAGATTCGGCAATTGCTGTAATTATTTATCTAGTTTTGGCGTTTATAACAGTTCTATTTATTACTCAAACGTCGCCGTTTACGGTTTTCAGTAAACTCTGGGAGATGATTAAGAGCAATACCAAGGAGGACGATGATAATCGTTCTGTTATGAAGAAGGCGTCAATTGCTCAGCCAACAGAAGAAGAGAAAAAGACGGACTTGGGAGAAATTAAGCTGAACGCTGGTGTGCCAATAATTGATACAGCCAAAGAGAAAAAGAGTCTATTGAAGAAAGTAGAGAAGCCGGAAAAGGTCAATGAAGAACAGGCTTTGGTGGCAACTCGTGATCCGAATTGGGAAGCGCCAAGTTTGGATCTATTAGAGAAGAATGAAAGCGGTGCCGATGCTGGAGATACGCGCCAGAACGCCCAAATAATTCACGATACGCTGGCTGAATTTAATATTGAGGCGGCGATGGGCGACATTAATGTTGGTCCAAAAGTCACGCAATACACTTTAAGGCCGCCAAGTGGGGTTAAATTGACGCGAATTACGGCGCTGGAAACTAACATTGCGCTTAATTTAGCGGCACAAAGTTTAAGGATCGAGGCGCCAATTCCTGGTCAGCGAGCGGTTGGTATTGAAGTGCCTAACCGTAAGGCTGCCGAGGTGCGACTACGAAGTACATTGTCATCAAAACAGTGGGCTGCTGCTCGTGATCCTTTGAGTTTTGGAATTGGTAAAGATATATCTGGTCAAGTTGTTGTGGGCGAGCTGGGGAAGATGCCGCATTTGTTGATTGCTGGACAAACGGGTTCTGGTAAGTCTGTGATGATTAATACTTTGCTGTGTAGCTTGCTGTATCGCAATAGTCCGAGTGATATGAAGTTGATTTTGGTTGACCCGAAGCAAGTTGAAATGGCGCCGTACGCTGATATTCCACATCTTCTTACGCCAGTGATTAACGAGCCGGAAAAGACCATTTCAGCTTTGAAGTGGGCGGTGAATGAGATGGAGCGACGCTACAAATTGTTGGCGGGCGAGAAAATCCGCAATATTAAGGAATACAACAAGAGACTGCAGTCGCGCGCTAAGAAGATTGCGATTGCTGATGAAAATGGCAATGTTCAGGAGCATGAAGATGGATCGATGCCATATATCGTGATTGTGGTGGACGAGATGTCTGATCTTATGATGATGGCTAAAAAGGATGTTGAGACGTTAATTGTTCGTTTGGCGCAGAAATCGCGAGCGGTTGGTATTCACTTGGTGCTGGCAACGCAGCGTCCTAGCGTGAACGTGATTACCGGTTTGATTAAGGCGAACGTTCCAGCGCGAATTGCCTTTACGGTGGCTAGCCAGGTTGACAGTATAACGATTCTAGACCAATCTGGCGCTGAGAAATTATTGGGTCAAGGAGATATGCTATTTTATGTAACGAGTATGAGCAAACCAAAACGTATTCAGGGCGCCTGGGTAACAGATGACGAGGTGAATAAAATTGCCGATCATTTGCGTATGCAGATGGCTCCGCAGTACAACGATGAAGTGGTGGCTCAGCCAGTTCAATTGGACGGCAAGGGCGGCGTTGTGATGGACTTGTCGGAAGGTGGTGACGATAAGTTTAAGGATGCAGTTCGTGTGGTGGTCGAACGACGCAAGGCCTCAACAAGTATGCTACAAACGCGCCTGGGAATTGGTTATCAGCGAGCAGCGCGAATTATTGAAGAGATGGAAGAGCGGGGAATTAT
>CAUTVA010000038.1:0-3328 GCA_963541875.1 uncultured Candidatus Saccharibacteria bacterium | reverse complement strand
TCCACGCGCTTACGATAATTCTCAAAATCCGCTCGAGTTCGCTGCAAATCCGACGTCAACTCAGCAACTTCTTTCTCTAAATCTTCAGCTTTTTTATTCTTCGTCATTTTTTCCTCCTTTTAAATGGCAAGACCGGATCACCGCCAACCGTACCAGGATCAAAGGCTAAAATCCAAATCGCTCCAATAATAAATATTATTATTGAAATTATTACAATCAGCCACGCCGGCAAACCACTTAATAGTCCACCAATCCATTCAGCCATTATAATACCTCCTCTAGCATCGCGCCCGTACGACGCACTAACTCCATCGTTCGACGATAATTTTGTCGCGTCGGACCAATCACACCGATGTAATTATCGCCACCAGACGATGACTTAAATTTACTTATAATCAACGTAGCTCCACTGCTTTTACCGATTGGATTTTCGCTACCAATAAACACATTTAACGGCTCGTCCGGCGCCGCTTCACGCAGCCACGGTTCGATATTGTCAATCAATTTAGCAACCGCCTGAACGTGATCGCCATCGCCAAACTCTGGCTGACTGAATAACTGAGTCATTCCGTTCATATACAAACTCGAACCAAATGACGCAAAACCAAAATTGCCAGTCATTTCCACCAAACCGTCAACCGCTCGACGAATCGCTTTATCTGAAGTATCAACATTTGAATTGACGTGCGCCTCAATTGCCTTCGTGCTACTATCAATACCGCTCGGCAATTCCGTCATTTGCGCTGCCGTGATTCCATTGACATAAAAACGATATCCCTTGTCCGTCGGAATTCGACCTGCGCTCGTGTGGGGTGCCTCAATAAATCCCATCTCCTCAAGTTTTGCCATTTCACTGCGAATCGTGGCACTGCTCACGCCAAATAATTTGGCTAGCGTTACGCTGCCAACTGGCGCCGCAATTTCAGCGTATTGTTCGATAATCGCGACAAGAATTGCTTGTTGACGTTCGGTCATAGTCCAATTATATCGCAAATCTAGCACTCATACAAGCAGAGTGCCAAGCCTTATCGTCTTTCCGTAAAGTAGCGCGCTGCATCTGAAGAGAACAACATCATAATCATAATATGAACGCCAATTGAGATCAAAAGCAGCATAATCGACGCATTAATTCGCCCAATTGTCACGGATAAAGATTCGGTAACAATGGCTAGTGTCGCCACAGAAAGCAGTGAGATTCGCGCTCGGCTACTTCCTCGAAGCAGCAGCCCAACCAGCACGATTTCCGCCACGACCAACAGCACATTAAAGCCAGCCATTATTGACAACATGGTATTCGCGGCATTTATATCAATTCCATCAATATTCGCAACTTGCACCAAAGTCGTCGGCCAGCTAGAAAAGTCCACCAGCATTTGCCCAATTGTGAATAACGACGCCAGAATCATTAGTCCGCCGCCAATTAAAATCTGCGGTGGTCGGCGACCCCAAAGCTCTTCCAGCAAGGTTTCGTGATTTCGCGGATGACGATCATAAATTGTGCCGTCCATAATCACCCCGAGCCGCGTTGAAGCCGTGACATTATCGTCAGTCTTTATCCGACCGACTTCCAAAATCGGCAAATCGCCATCAGTGCGAATGGAGTCTCCGAAACCATTGCGCGAATGATAGCCCGTTGAAAAATCCTTTAATATCGTCACTCTAACATTTTTATTGTTACTTTTAACCGACTCAATAATATAATCTCGTTCAATATCAATATTCTCGTCAATTTTATGTGTGAACTGAAAAGTAAATAAAGAAAAGCCAACACTCTTATCGTATGTACCAGCCGCCAACCAATCAACTCGATGACCGCCAGGAAGAAGCCAGCCAGTTGGGCATCGCCAAAACCTAACATGATGACGACGCCTTGGATTGCCGTCAACTTCCTGCTGATAAGCAAAATCCTGCCGTCTGCCAAACAAAAATGCTGGCGACACTGGCGCATTTGGATAACTACGACCACTCAGCACCGTAAGTACCATTTTCCAAGCTGACCTTGGAGTTATGTCATCCGCCAAAACCCAGCCAGCCTCAGTCATTGCCTTATGGAGCTTTTCTTCCGAGCCGCGCACGCTCAAATTGACAGGGTCGCTTAATACTCCGTCCGCCGTTCGCGTCCTGCCGATAAAATAATTCGGCACGTACATATTGCTCAAAATTCGATGAAGCCTAGGCAACGCCAAATACGCCACAATTATCCACACAACAAAGAACAAGCCAACCAGCCACCAACCGCCCGTCGCCCAACCTTCTCTAAGCACTAACCACGCCAACCAAAACGACGCCAAACCTGCAAAGATAAAAAAGGATTGGTCTAACAATGTAGTCAGGGTCTTCGAGGAACGATCTTGCCTGGCTGCTATTTTTTTTGGAGTTTTTACTGAACTCATAGATTAATTATATCATTGAGGAGATTTCGAGCTACCAAACGCGCCTCGTCATCCTGACGCTTAAACACGTCGCCGCGCAAAATAATTTCCTCGGTCACTCGAATTGCTCGCTCCAAATCATCGTTAATAATCACGTGATAATACGGAACTTCAAGCGCGTAAGCCAACTCTTTTATCGCCGAGGCGTGACGCTTTGGCCACTCTGCTTGAAAATCTTCTTCGGTTGCGTAACGCTTTTTTAATCGCTCAATCCAAGTTTGGCTATTTGGCGGCACAATGAAAATCGCAATGCTATCTGGCGCCAGTCGCTCATATTCCTCCACGCCCTGAACGTCAATGTCGGTAATTGCCACGCGGTTCTGATCATGCGCTAATTTTAACTCAGCCACTGACGTCCCATAAACCGTACCGTGAACAAACTTCGCCTCGATAAATTCATTATTTTGTAGCATATTTTCGGCAGTTTGCGAATCAATAAAATGATAGTCAATTCCATCTCGCTCGGCGCATCCGTTATTTGTGCGTGGCGCGCGCGTAGTATGAGAAACAATATCGCGAAACTCTGGCGACTTCAGTAATTGTTTTTTTATCGTGTCTTTACCCGCACCAGAAATTCCCGCAAGCAGCGCAATTTTCGTACTTTTAACCAACTCAATTGTTGATTCAGTTGGCTGATAATTTGTAATAAGATCTTCAATACTTGACATAATATTTACCTATAATAACTCATCAAGTACAGATTGCCAATTGGGAAATTCAGAACTTCCAAAACGAATAAGCCGACCAGGAAACTCGCCCGCACCATTCGCCGTCCGATCGTCAATCAAAATATCGCCTCGACTCAAATTCTTTGCTGACGAAAAAATAACCTTACGGAAGAAAACATTATCCGAACCTTCGCCGCCAAAATACTTTTTCACCCACGCCAACTTATC
>CAUTVA010000037.1:0-3396 GCA_963541875.1 uncultured Candidatus Saccharibacteria bacterium | reverse complement strand
TCTTCGAATTGTAAATTATTGTCTGTACCTTGTGACACGCCAGCTAATACCTTAGCCAGTTCTTGGTCGTCACTGAATGATTGATTAGCTTGAGAATCCATTATAACCCACCTTATATATTAAATTGTTTAAGCTTATATATGTTACACTATAACATGAGTTAATCAAGGAGCGCAAGATGTTAGATGATATGAATGTGATAAAACAATATGATCCAGGCGACGTTTTAAGCGGCGTTTTGAATATTCCAGAACAAGCTCGATATGAAGTGTCGATTCACGAAGGTACGAATCAGCGTCGAGATTTTAAGAATATCGTGATCGCTGGAATGGGCGGTTCGGCTTTAGCGGCTGATATGGTTCGAGTTTTGACCGCGGGCTGGTTGCATATTCCGCTTGAAGTGGTGAAGGGCTATGATTTGCCTGGATTTGTGGGCGAGGAAACGTTGGTTATTGCGGTTAGTCATTCGGGCAATACCGAGGAAACTCTGAGCTGCTATCAGCAAGCGTTGGAGAAGAAAGCGTGCTTGGCAGCTATGTCGACTGGCGGGGCGTTGATTGAGCGAGCGAAGAATGACAACGTAACTTACGCTCAAGTTCCAGCTGGTGCGCAGCCACGAATGTCGACGGTTTATCATTTGCGAGGATTATTGAAACTATTGCAACATTTTTGGGTGATTGATAATGATTTGTGCGATCAGGTGAAAAATAGTGCCGATTGGCTGGCGGGCGAGATATCTAATTGGACAGCTAAAACGCCAGAAGCTGATAATTTGGCGAAGCAGATTGCGAAATTAACAATTGGTAAGACGCTGGTTGTTTTTGGTGGTGAGTTGACTTGGCCGCTGGCATATAAGTGGAAAATTAGCTGGAATGAATCGGCGAAAAACTTGGCATTTTCTAATCAATACCCAGAGTTTAATCACAATGAATTTATTGGATGGTCGTCTCATCCTGTAGAGAAGCCGTTTACGGTTTTTGATATTCGTAGCAATTTGGAGCGGGACAGAATCCGCGAGCGAATGGAGCTGAGTGATCGTTTGTTGAGTGGTAAGCGACCAAAGGCGCACGTACTGGAGCTTCGAGGGAAGACGCTTATGGAGCAATTGCTGTGGGGTTTGGTGCTGGCTGACGCGGCTAGTATTTACACAGCTATTCTTAATGGAGTCAATCCTGGTCCAGTTCAGTTGGTTGAAAAATTGAAAGCGGAACTTAGTTAATTTAATATCGTAGAGATTCGATTGGGTTGCGTCTGGTGGCGCGGGCTGCTGGATATACGCCAGAAATTACGCCGATGATTATTGACAGTCCAATTGATAAGACGGCTGTTTGCCAATAAATATAAGGCGTGAGCGGCAAATATAAGCTGGCAATATAAGCTCCCGCCAAGCCTAGCCCGTAGCCCAATATTCCGCCGAGGAATCCGATGATCGCTGCCTCGATTAAGAATTGATTGACGATATCCCAGCCTGTGGCGCCGACGGCTCGTCTGACGCCGACTTCACGCTGGCGCTCGGCGACATTGACAAGCATCACGTTCATAACGCCTATTCCACCAATTAACAGAGAAATAATGCCAATTACAGTTAAGATTATCGAGAGGAATTTCGCGACATTAGATTTCTTTTCGTTTATCTCTTCGCCAGAAACGATTCGATAATTCTTATCGCTATCATGATTCTTCTTCAAAATATCGTCAGCCGATTTTATGACTGAATTGAGATTTTTATGATCTTTAGTAGTTACGATGATTTGCTGAATCTGCGGCGTTCCTTGAGTGAATTTTTTAATCACAGACAATGGAATAATGGCGGCGTTATTGAAATTCACGTCCAAATAACTGGCTGGATTTTCAATATTCTTCAACACACCAACAACGGTCAATGGTTGATTTCGGATGTAAATAACGTTTCCGATGGATCTTTCGGTGCCAAACAAATCGACCGACAATTGCTGACCGACGACAACTCCGCCGATGTCGTTAATAAATTGCCCAGTAGCAATTTGCAAATTGGCGACGTCTTTTAACGATTCCGTACTGCCGATTAATGCAGCGTTTTGGATATCGACTTTACCTTCGCGGGCGCGCAGCTCGGCGTGTAGGAAAGCAATTGGCGCGGCTTTCGTATTGGCAATTTTTCCTATATCCCTGGCGTCCGTTTCAGTTAATGTGTTGACTGTCGTCGTGTTATCGGATTCGGTCAGTAGATTCGGGACGGCTTTTTGATTGCCAGATTTAACAATGGCTACAGGAGTGGATGATTGATTGGAATTGTCTCCGAATAGGTGATTAAATCCGCCAGTTAGAGATAGAACCATGGTGATGCTGGCGATGCCAATAGCTACGCCTACAATTGTCAAAAATGTTCGTCCGCGATTAGCTCGTAGTGCCTGAGTAGCGTTCTCAAAATGATTTTTTACTAATATTTTCACGATTTTTTCGCCCTCGATTTCTTTGAAGATTTTTGCTTCTTAGGTTTTTCTTCTTTTTCGTCGTCGACAATTAACTTCTTAGTGAACTTACGCTTTTCCTTATGCTCGTCAGTGTCGATTTTTCCGTCCAACATAGTGATGACGCGACTGGCGTAATGAGTCAATTCTGGGTTGTGAGTAACCATAATTATGGTGTTGCCGCGACGGTGTAGGTCGGACAATTCTTCCATAATGAGATGACTTGATTTGCTATCCAAATTTCCTGTTGGTTCGTCCGCTAAGATAATTGACGGGCTATTAACCAATGCTCTGGCAATTGCTACGCGCTGAACCTGACCGCCAGATAATTGATGTGGCATATAATATTCACGCTGTCCCAGATGAAAAGTTTTCAGAATGCGGCTAGCTTCCTGGAGTCGTTTGACTTTCCCGAGTCCTTTATACGTTAGCGGCAACGCCACGTTTTCAATTACAGTCAGACGAGGAATAAGATTGAAATTCTGGAAAACGAAGCCGATGTGTTTGGAACGAATTTTGGCGCGTCGTCGTGAGCTGAGATTGTCGACAGCGACATCGTCCAGATAATATTCGCCCTCTGATGGCTGGTCTAATAGTCCAAGGGTGTTTAATAGAGTAGTTTTTCCGCAACCGCTTGGTCCCATAATAGCGATAAACTCACCCTTTTTAACGGTTAAATCGACGTTATCTAAGGCGCGAATCTCAGCATCACCAAAGCCAAATTTTTTGGTGACATTAACAAGCCTAATGCGTGGTGGAATAGTTTCTTTCATCTTTGACTTATTATAGAGAATGAACGTCAGTAAGTGCAACCATAAGGGGCAATAAAGTTGTGGTATAATTATCAACAAGGAAGGGTGCAGGAGTGGTTGAACTGGCACGCCTGGAACGCGTGTAACGGAGCAATCTGTTCGAGGGTTCGAATCCCTCTCCTTCCGCCAAGAGA
>CAUTVA010000036.1:0-3523 GCA_963541875.1 uncultured Candidatus Saccharibacteria bacterium | reverse complement strand
TCGCCAGGTGGAAATTGGCATGAATATGATAGAAAAGGTTTTTTCTGAAGCGCAGGAAAAGTGGAGTGAATATTTGAAAACTGTGACGCTGGAAGATGTAGCAAAGGAGGTTACACATGATTAAAAATAAGATGTTACGAGCCGAGTGGAAGCATTTGTTTAGTAATAAAATATTGCTAATATCCATGGCTGTGATTTCGTTTATCCCGATTTTATATAGTGGATTTTTCTTAGGTTCAATTTGGGATCCGTACGGGCAAACAAAAAACTTGCCGGTGGCGTTTGTGAATGAAGATAAGGGCGCCAGCTTAAATGGCAAATCGCTGAATGTCGGCGAATCTGTTGAGAAAAAACTGAAAGATAATCACGATTTGGGTTGGGAGTTTGTCAGCAAACAACAAGCAGACGAAGGCGTGAATAACGGGCATTTTTATGCGGTGGTAACTATTCCGTCCGATTTTTCGCAGAAAGCGGCGTCAATTACCGAATCTGAACCTCGGCAGGCGGTTATTAATTTTACGACCACGCCAGCGAAAAACTATATCGGTTCGCTAGTCAGTAATCAAGCTGCCGCCAAGGTTAAATCTTCGGTATCTGAACAAATCACTCAGGCATACGCTAAGGGGATTTTGGAGAATTTGGACAAGCTTGGAATAGGGCTGGACACGGCGGCTAACGGCGCGTCAACTTTACACGACGGATTAGGGCGATTGCAATCTGGCACACAAACATACGTTGGCGGCGTTAAGCAACTAGCGGTAAATCAGCAATCCTTGGCTGGCGGATTAGCGCAACTCAGCGACGGTTCTCGTAAATTGCAGGCGGGATTGGGGCAATTGTCGAACAATTTGCCGACCGAATCTCAATTGTCGCAATTATCTGACGGCATGAAGCAATTGCAATCGGGAATAAATCAGTTAAACGCCAGCGTGAGTAATCCATCGCCAACGTTCGTGGCTCAGCAAAACAAGGTAGAAACTACCGCGCAAACTTTGTTGCAAACAATACAAGATTCGAAATCCGACTTGTTGACGGCGGGTGATACTTTGCGGACTTTGGGCGCGCAAGCAGCCGCTCCTGGTGGCAATTCTACGACGACGATAAGTTTGCCGCAAATTAGCAATATTTCTCGAGCATTCACGAAAACTCAGACGATTATCGCACAGATGGGGACGCTACGTGAAGATCTTCAAGCGCTAAAACAGCAATTATCGGCGCAACAAACGCAACTTCAGGCTGGAGTTTCTACATTAAATAACGGCGTGAATCAATTGACACCAAACGCAATCACCGCATTTAACGGCTATAACAGTGTGCGATTTGCGAACAATCAATTGTTGGCGGGCTCGGCAAGCTTAACAAACGGTTTAAGCGAAGCAAAATCGGGCAGTCAAAAATTGGCGAATGGCGCGAGTTTATTGGAAAGTCGCTCGGGCGCGTTGATTGATGGAACTTCGCAACTGGCAAGTGGCGCGGATACGCTGGCGAATAAATTGGCGAATGCTTCTAATCGCATAAAAATTCAACCAACTGGCGCTACGACTCAGCAGCAAATTGCAAATCCAGTGAAGTCGGAAATGGCCGAAAAGGGCAATGTTCCGAACTATGGTTACGCTTTGTCGCCGTATGTTTTGTCGCTAAGTTTGTTCGTTGGGGCAATTGTCCTGAACGTTATTTATCCGATTCGCAAAACTTTTTCTGAACAGGAAAGTGCGATTCGTTGGTGGCTATCTAAAGCTTCGGTGGCTGGCGTGGCGGCCTTTATGCAAGCAACGATTTTGATGTTGGTGATGGTGTTTTTCTTAGGGTTAACTCCAGAGCATCCAGCGCATTTCATCGGGGCAGTTTATCTGACGTCGTTTGCGTATATGTCGATTGTGTCGCTTTTGGTGATTGTTTTGGACAATCCAGGGCGATTCCTAGCGATGGTTCTTTTGGTGCTTCAATTGGGTTCCAGCGAAGGAACATTCCCAATCCAAACTGCCAACGGATTCTTCCAAGCAATTAATCCGCTAGTGCCGATGACTTACTCGATTCGTGCATTGCGTCAGGCTATTTCGGGCGGGCTAGATAACGCATTTTACGGCGACAGTATGTGGGTTTTGGCTGGATTCTTGTTGGTGGCTAATTTATTGACAATCGGCTTCTTCGCTTATCGTGGCAAGCGTAAATTCGCGCACACGTCGGTGGATGGCGACGATTAATTGACCTCTGTTATAAAACATTGTTCTTTGACAAAAAATGAGCGGTTTGCTAATATAAGAGTACTAACTAGAGGAATTTACGTCAGTTTACCTCTATACCTGGTTTTTGAATTATATTGTAATAAAAAAGGAGTATAACAATATGGGTCAGCGGCGACTAGCAACACCGCAAAAAGACGACGCCAATAAGCGTCCGCAGTCAAAGAAAAGCAACAATGCAGTTTTGAATAGTACAACTACTCGTAAGGGTGAGGTTTTCCGAGCTCAGCGACGAACAAGCGAGAACGTTAATCTCAGGGCTTCACAGCACTTGATTGATATTCCAGTAAATAAGTCGGTTTATAACGGATATGGCGGTGAGCAATTTAGTGCCAAAATGCAGCCAAAACCTGTTCGCGGCGGTCAGCCGAAACTTCGGATTATTCCGATTGGTGGCGTGGGCGAAATGGGAATTGGTAAGAATATGAACGCCATCGAATATGATGATGAGATTATCATCGTAGATATGGGTTTTCTGTTCCCGGGCAGTGATTATCCAGGCATCAATTACATCACGCCGGATATTACTTGGCTGGAAGAGAATAAGCACAAGATTAAGGCGCACGTATTTACGCACGGGCACCTTGACCACATTGGTTCGTTCCGTCATTTTATTCATCGTATTCCAGCGCCAGTTTATGGCTCTAAGTTTACGATTGGCATGCTTGATCGAACGATGGACGATTCAGAGGTGGATTTCAAGCCGGATTATCGAGTGATGGATCCGCTGAGTCACGAAATTGTTCAAGTTTCTAAGCATTTTTCAATCGAGTTGGTGCGAGTCAACCACTCAATTCCTGATTCTACGGCGGTGATTATTAGAACTCCGATGGGTGTGATTGTCGATTCTGGTGACTGGCGATTTGAGGAAAGTCCAGTTGACGGTCAAAAGTTTGACCTTGAGCGACTTACGGAAGTGGCTTCAAAAGAAGGCATTTTGATGTTTATGAATGAGTCGACCAACTGTGAGTCGGCCGGTACACACACGCACACGGAGTTTGATATTCAGTATTCCATCGGTCAGGTGATGGACAAGTTTAGCAATAGTCGAGTAATTTTAAGTTGTTTCTCGTCGCAAGTGCATCGCTTGCAATTAATTTTGGAAGAGGCACATAAGCACGGACGCAAGGTGGCATTTGCTGGATTCTCGATGATTCAAAACCTGGAGGTGGCGCTGCGTTCGGGGACGATTAAGATTCCTAAAGATACCATCATGAAGATGGAGGATATTGTTAAATTGCCAGATAATCAAATTGCTGTAGTTTGTACTGGCTCGCAAG
>CAUTVA010000035.1:0-3671 GCA_963541875.1 uncultured Candidatus Saccharibacteria bacterium | reverse complement strand
GCGAATCTTTGTATTACGATCTTCTGATTAATAATGTCGGTCAGGGCGGTTCGAGCCGCGATCTGATTGAATATGCGTTTCGGGACAAGCGGGTTATTATTGTTAGTCCGACTAGTTTTTTGGCGTACCTGCAGACCGTTCTTCAGGGGCTTCGTAGTCTACAAATTGAAGAGCAAGCTAAGGATATTCAGGTTCGAGTTGGTCAATTGGGCGTTCATATTAAAAAGTTTGACGAGTTGATGACGAAAATGGGCAAGAGTCTAAGTACGACCGTTGGTCATTATAACAATACGTACAAGGAGTTGGGGAAGATCGATAAGGATGTCGTGCGAATTTCTGGTGGCGATAACCAAGCTCAGCCGGAGCTGATTGATCGGCCGGCTCAGGAAGATTGACATAAAAAATACCCCGCCGATTAAGCGGGATATTTTATTGTGAAGTTATAATCTATTCTTCGTCTTTGTTTCGGTAATTGACGAGTAGAAATAGGTTACCACCTAATGCTGCACCGATTAGGGTAGCGGCAATTACTTCCAGGCTAAAGCGTGAATAGCTTTTTTCGCCTTCAGCTGGTAATACTCCGTTGCTGCGTAGTTGAGAATCGGTCTTCTCTGTAACAGCCAAAGAAACTGCTGGGTTCAAAGTTGCGCCTGAGATGTAGATTTCGCGTGGGTAAGTGCGGCCGTTTTTCTCAGTTTGAGCAGTGCTTTGCTCTTTTTGGATTTTTGCAATAGCAGTACTTTTAATGTACGAAGAGATTGAGCCAGATACGACAAGACCAATCATCAACGCTAAGCCAATTCCAAAAGCTTGACCAGCTGCTTTGATTTCTTTGCGCTGCAAAACTGCGGCGACGCCAAATACAAATACAGCGGTACCGACTAATTCCATCGCGAAGATGTTCCAAGAGAACGCGGTGAATTGGTCAAAGCTTAGGGCAAATCCACCGTTTGTTAATGAGCCAACAAGCACGATAGCCGCCATTGCACCGAGGAATTGTGCGCCCCAGTAAAATGGTACAAGTACGGTTTTTAGCTTACGCATTGTCCATAGACCAAACGTGACAGCTGGGTTTACATGTGCGCCAGAAATGTTGCCGATAATTGCAACGATGAACATCAGCGCAAAACCGACATACATCGATGACAAAATATCTGATGCGAATAATGCGGCAAGTGTCAAAATGAACGTGCCGATAACTTCCGCAATAACGGCGTTGATTAAGTTGCCTGGTAATTTAGAATCTAGTTCGACACGCTTGCTTTTAGCGGTAGATTCAGTAACGACGTACTTGACGGTCGTTTTGGTTTCAGTCTTAGCGGCAGCGGTTTTCTTTTCTGCGGCTTTAACTGGGGCTTTCTTTGAAGTTTTCTTCGTAGCCATATTCCCTCCTTAAAGTAATATCACGACTATTATAACATAATTTGCTATACTGTAGTTATGGGATTATTTGTAAATCAACAAGATCAGCGTAGTGAATTGCAAGAGCGAATTGCGGCGGAATTAAGAGAGAAGGCGAAGGCTTCGAGTTTGCAAGAAAAGGCAACTATAGACGGCGTCGACGATATAAGATATTTGGAAGGCACGAAACAGACGACGACTTTGGCGTGGGCGTGGATTTTAATTGCTATTATGGCTGGTGTGGTGATTGTAATGTTTTTAATGCAAGGACGATAAAATGGTTGACTTAGACGAATTGAGAAGAGAAATAGTTTTGGCGGTTTCGCAATCCAAATCTCCGCGTGAGTTTTTACGTGATCGACGACTTAGGGAATTGTACGAGCAAATCAAATCATTGCCGCCAGTTGAGCGTGGTCCATTTGGTAAGCGAATTAACGAGCTAAAACAGGCGATTGAACAGGCTATTGCTGTGCGGCTGGAAGAGCTGGAGAAAGTTGACTTGAAACCGATTGACGTTACGGCGCCGATGGATGTGAATTCGCCAAAACCTGAACTTTTGCCGAGCGAACAAGGCACGATTCATCCGCTAAGCACTGAAATTGAGCGCATTTCTGAGATTTTTAATCGCATGGGTTTTGTCACGGAAGAGTCCAGAGAGATTGACGATCAATTCCATATGTTTGAGAGCCTGAATTTTCCAAAAGGTCATCCAGCGCGCGACGATTACGATACGTTTATGACCGAGGAAACTGATTCTAATGGCGATCGTTTGATTGCGCCGGCGCATACGTCGACTATGCAAAATCGCGTGTTGATGAAATATCGCGACAATTTGGAAAAAGGCGAGGCTATTGCCGCTATCGTTCCTGATCGCGTTTTCCGTAACGAAGATTTGGATGCGCGCCACGAGCATACATTTTATCAAGTCGAAGGCGTGTACGTTGCGCATCGGGTTAATGTTGGCAATTTGATTGCCACGCTGCAAGAATTTTTGCAGGAATATTACGGCAAGAAGCTTGACGTTCGCGTTAATCCATTTTACTTTCCGTTTACTGAGCCGAGCTTCGAGTTTGCGTTAAGCTGTCCGTTTTGTGAAGGAAAAAATCCTGATTGCAAAGTCTGCTCTGGTGAAGGTTGGATTGAGCTATTGGGTTGCGGAATGATTCATCCGAATGTCCTTCGGGCGGCACAAATTGACCCGAATGAATATACGGGATTTGCTTTTGGTTGCGGAATCGACCGCTTGGTTATGATGAAATATGGAATCGAAGATGTTCGTCATTTTGAAAGTGGCAAGTTGGACTTTTTAGAACAATTTTAGCAATATGAAACTTCGACAGATTAAGGATTTTTTATGCAAGAATCGCCTTCAGGCACTCTGTATTCTTAATGGTGTCGTTTTGGCTGTGGGTTTGGTTGTGGCGATACTGCTTTCTGATGATACTCGGTGGACGAACTGGAGCTTGAGCAGATTGGGCGAAACCACCTCGAATCGTTTGTCTGCATTTTCGTTCAATTCGGGAGTGTTTTTATCTGGTTTGATTATGGCGACGATTGGGTTTTTTATGAATCGTGGTTATCTTAAACTTGGTCAAATTCGCTCTGCTCGGATATCTGGTTGGATACTTTCATTGTTTGCAATTTGTATGATAGGAGTGGCGCTTTGCCCGAACGACACAATGCACGCGGCGCATTTTGTTTTCTCGCGCAGCATCGTGATATTGATGGTGCTTTTGATGTTTCTTTTGCCATCGAGTTTGAGCTATTTAACTCATCGTGAGCGAATCTCATCTTTCAGTTTTCCGATTTTTGCGGCAATTATAGCGGCGCAAGGTTATGCAATGGGCAAATTTTGGTTTGTGATGGTAGAAGTTTTATTGGGGATTTTTGCGACGATATGGCTAGTTCTGGTTTGCCGTAGAATGGAACTTAAATTGTCCGACCTGAAAACTTCATAAAATGCTATAATTACTTCAAAAGGAGTAATTATGAATCACACAATTTTTGACGACATCGTATCTGGAAAAATGAAATCTTGGAAGATTTGGGAAGATGAGAAATTCCTAGCATTTTTAACACCGTTTCCGAACACGCCAGGTTTTACTGTGGTGATTCCGAAACAGAATCCGGGCGATTACGTATTTTCTTTGGACGATAATTTATATTCCGAAATGATGCTGGCAGTGAAAAAGGTTGCTGGTATTTTGAAAGTGGCAAGTTGGACTTTTTGGAACAGTTTTAAGGAGCTATTACACACGATAATAGTAGTA
>CAUTVA010000034.1:0-3998 GCA_963541875.1 uncultured Candidatus Saccharibacteria bacterium | reverse complement strand
CAACTATATCCCATTTTTTCAATATATGTTTTTAATTTTGATGCATTGTCTTTACTGGACCATTTTTCATCATAGCCGAGGCAAATATCTGGTAAATTATCCGTCCAGCCAAACAATCTTCGCACCAATTCGTCGCTATAACTATGAATATCAATAATCACACACGAGCCATATTGATCAACAATTTTTCTACTCAATGTGTTTAGTTGTTTGTGATGTAAGTCGTATGATTTGCCTAAAATTTCTTCGCGGCGAGATGATCCTATCTTGCGATATTGCGTACCGTCAGATAAATGCGTATAAGTCGCCCCCATACCCAGCTTAGCCATCGACTCAGCTTCGTCATCACGAAACCTCTCAACGTCACAATATAGCCGCGAATATTTAGCTATAATTTTATGACTATCTATATTCTTAACGAGCTCATCAACTTTATAATCAGCGATGAAACATAATTCTCTCTCGACAATCTCTTTACCCACCGTAATATCACGCCAAAAATCAGGCGGCAAGCATAACGAGGCGTGAGGAATGTGAAGAATAATATTGTCCATCATCCTACGAGCATCTCCCGTGAACTCAATGAACTAAATCTCACAAGCCCAATTCGCGTAGCTGAGCGGGATCAACAACTGATGGTGAATTCATCATCACATCCACGCCAGAGCCATTCTTTGGAAACGCCAGAGTCTCGCGAACGTTTTGCTCATCGGTCAATTCCATCAAAATACGATCAACACCAAAAGCACATCCTGCGTGAGGCGGAGCGCCATATTTGAAAGCGCCCAACATAGCACCAAACTTCTCTTCAACATAGGATTCGCTGAAGCCCAGCAAACCGAACACTTTGTATAGCACCGCTGGGTTATGATTACGAACACCACCAGAGCAAATCTCATAGCCATTCATCACCATATCAAACTGATCGGCGACAATGGATAATTTTTCGGCGTCAGTTTCAGCAGAATCCAGAGTCTGCAAACCACCCTTTGGCATACTGAACGGATTATGTCCAAAGTCAAGCTTCTTACTACGCTCATCCCATTCGTAAAACGGAAAATCAATAATCCAAGCAAACGCCACGACAGATGGGTCTTTAAGATTAAAGTGTGAGGCAAATTCATTACGCAAGCGCCCCAATACCGCGTTAACAACCGAGCGAGAATCAGCACCGAAGAACACTGCATCGCCATCAACCGCACCAGTTTTCTGCTGGATATCAGCTAATTCCTTCTCACTCAAGAATTTCGCAATTGGAGATTTTGCTTCGCCGTCTTGATATGTAATGTACGCCAAACCGCCAGCGCCTTCGCTCTTAGCGATGTTGGTGAAATTGTCAATTTGCTTGCGACTCAAACTTGCGCCATTTTTTACGCAAATAGCCTTAACGCATTCAGCATTTTTAAATACACCAAACTCAGTCTCAGAGAACACGTCTGTCAGTTCTGTCAATTCCATACCAAATCGCAAATCAGGCTTATCAGAACCGTAAGTTTCCATGGCGTCGCGATACGAAATTCGCGGAATTGAACTGCCATCACCAACCGCCAAATCACTCAAATCCAACAATTTTTTACCAGCAAAATCAGTTGCCAGTTGCTTCATTAAAGGTTCGACTTCAGCACGAACTTCTTCGCCATCTTCAGCAAAACTCATCTCCAAATCAAGCTGATAAAACTCGCCATACAAGCGATCTGCTCGCGGATCTTCGTCGCGGAAACAAGCCGCCAACTGATAATAACGCGGCACGCCACCAACCATCAGCAACTGCTTAAACTGCTGTGGAGCTTGTGGCAAGGCGTAAAACTTCCCTTCCTGCAAACGACTCGGAATCAGAAAATCGCGCGCACCCTCAGGACTTGAGTTAGCTAAAATTGGCGTTTGAATTTCAATAAAATCTCGATTGTCCATATATTCATGGATTCGACGATACATTTCGGCACGCTTTTTAAGCATGTTTTGCATTTTTGGACGGCGCAAGTCAAGATAACGATATTTGAATCTTAGTTCTTCGCCGGCTTGATTATCCTCGGCAAATGGCTGAATTGGCAAAGTTTCAGCTCGGTTCAAAATTTCCAAATTGTCCACAACAATTTCCACATCGCCACTGGCAATATTAGGATTTTTCAGACCTTCGCCACGCTCCGCAACCACACCACAGGCACGAATCACAAACTCATCTCGCAAGCTTTCCGCCAAAGAAAAAGCATCTTTTTTATCAGGGTTAATAACCAACTGAACCAAACCTGTATGGTCGCGCAAATCAATAAAAATCAATCCGCCATGATCACGCCTGGAATGAACCCAGCCCGCAACTGTAATATTCTCACCAACTTTTTTAGAAGTTTCTGCCGCCAAAATTCTATTTTTCATATCTGTTATTATAGCATAATCTGGTCAAATTCCCAGAATTAAACGTCACGGCGAGTTTTTGTGGGCAAATTATTTTTCTGTGGATTAGCCGTAGCGGCCTTACGAATATCTCCATAAACATCATATTCATCAATGATTTTCTGACCTAATAACGCTTCAATTACGTCTTCTAAGCTCAGTAGACCAACTGTTTCTCGAAACTCATTTACAACAATAAACAAATGGTGCTGCGTTTTCAAAAATGCAGCCAAGGCGTGCTGTAGAGTTTGATTTTCACGAATATAATAGACATCTTTACTCATGACTGTTTCCGCACGATGAGATTTTGCTTTTCGGTCAATTGTCAACAAATCTTGAATCCTCAACATTCCAACAACATGGTCAATGTCGCCGTCAATGACAGGAAATCTGCTATACCCCTTTTTATGAAGATCATCAAGCACTAGCGGTCCGAGGAGTTCATTCATAGGTACCGATTCAATCATGCTTCGCGGCGTCATAATTTCCTCGACCTTCATATCATTGAACTTCAGCCCGTTAGTAATAAGCTTTTTCTCAGAAGGCGAAATCGCTCCGCTGGACTGAGCTACCATTTCCAGCAATTCTTCTTTCGATTCAATCACCTGACTATCACCAACCACTGGCGACACCGAACGAATTAGTGACAAAATTACTTGATGTCGCTCAATTGTCGTTAAAATTAGCGGTTCGTATTTTTCATAAAGCTGCTGTGAGTATTTCTGCCACAAGCCAATTCGCGCAACGGCTCCGATTTCTAGAGCTATTATAATTGACAAGACCAGTCCAGCCGCCCAATTGAACAAATAAACACTAATAACGCTTAAAATTACCAAACATAAAGAAGCTACAGCGCGCTGCAATGAAATAATATCTCGTAAAAATTCTCTTTGTCGCAAAAGAATTTTAGCCTTTTCATCGCCTAGTCCACTTCTCCGCCGCAACTCAAATTGACTATGCGAAGACGTTTTCGGCTGAACTCCCAGCACTATCAGCAAAACCGCCAAAGTAACCAAATATCCAAAAATTAGCACAATCGTCATAGTTTTATTGTACCGCATTCCGTGCTATACTTACTAGAGTAAATGGAGGTGAAATGAATAAGAAAAGCTGGATAATTTTCGCAATTATTGTAGTGGCGATTGTTGGTGGAATGATTTATATTTCGACACAAAATCGACTAAACATTAGCGATATCAATAACGATCAGCTGAACGCGGCTATCAGCGCAGAATCAAGAAATGGCAATATTGCAGATCACGAAATTGGTAGTAAAGACGCCAAAGTAACAATTATCGAATACGCCGACTATCAATGTCCTGGCTGTGGCACCGCTGCACCAAAAGCCAAAGCTCTTGCTGAAAAATACAAAGATCACGTTCGATTAATTTTCCGCAATTTCCCAATTGCCAGCTCACACCCTAACGCGCGCGCTGCCGCTGCCGTAGCTGAAGCTGCTGGTTTACAGGGTAAATTCTGGGAAATGAATGAGCTTCTGTATGCAAATCAGGACGCTTGGAAAAACGCCAACACTACAGAACGCGATAACATCTTCAAATCTTATGCTGAACAATTGAAGCTTAATATCGATCAATATAAAACCGATA
>CAUTVA010000033.1:0-4080 GCA_963541875.1 uncultured Candidatus Saccharibacteria bacterium | reverse complement strand
ATGGTGACCTTACCGGGAATCGAACCCGGATTGCCAGGATGAAAACCTGGTGTCCTAACCGTTAGACGATAAGGCCACGACTTCAGATATCATAACAAATTATTGTCGAATTGTCTATAGCAAATCAGCCACTTCTCCGCCGTTATCTATTAATGTATAATATTTCCATGACAAAGCAGAAGAAAAAGCGCAATAAAAAATATTCTGGGATGGACGCGACATCTCAGCGACCAAAAGTAACAAGGATTACAGCAACGAATCGCTCCAAATTATCTCAATGGTTTTTCGATCGAAAAAAGCTCATTCGCACCATTGGTATGGCGGGACTTGTTGTAGTTGCCTTAATTATCGTTATTTCTGGAATATTAAGTTTATTCCGTTAACGAACCGGCAGCTTAAATCCAAAAGTACTACCTTTTCCCTCTTCTGATTCAAAGATCATTTCGCCGTCGTGCGACAAAATAACTTTCCTCGCCAAAAACAGGCCAACACCAGTGCCGTCTGGTCGCTTTTTTCTGGCATTTGTGCCGCGGAAGAATTTGCCAAACAGATTTGCTTGCTCTGATTTCGGTACGCCAATTCCCGAATCTTTCACCGTAAATTCAATCGCGCCATTACTATTTTTTAGAGAAATTATTACCTTTTTGTGCGGATTTGAATAGTAAATGGCATTGTCGATCATATTCAGCATAACTTGACGAATCTTCTCAGAGTCAGCCGTAATAAATGGAACTTTTTTATCAATCTTTAGGTCCATTTCAACAGACCTCTGATCTGCCACAACCTTAAGCAAAGCAACTTCATCCCGAAGAATTTGAGCAATATCTATCTTCTGCTTATCGATATTAAATTTGCCAGTCTGAAGCCTAGAAACATTAAGAAAATCATTAATCAGTCTCACCATACGCTCACTCGAAGAAAACGCCTCTCTAAGAACCGCACGCTGCGTCGGCGTAATCTTCCCCAGATCGCCCTCTAGCATCATATCCAGATAACCCTTAATACTAGTCAACGGCGTTCTTAACTGATGTGAAGCCATAGAAATAAATTCGTTCTTCGCCTCGTCTAGTCGCTGAAGCTGTCGATTGCTAAACCTCAATTCTTTCGTCGCCTCGTCAATTTTACGCTGCAAACTCTTGTTCAACTCATTAATCTCTTCCAATGACAAAGAATTTCGAATCGACACCGCCAGTTCCCCGGCAATCGATTCCAGCATTTCAATATCGCGAGAACTATAACCCAAACTCTTATGCTCGCCCAGAAATAGAATTCCCGTTTCTTGATTTTGATGCAGCAGTGGCATAACAATTTTCGTGCGATGAATATCCAAAAGTTTCTTCAGCTCCGGATCCTTTACTTGATTTGCCAAAATAACTTCCGGAAAACTACAATTCTTATAATAGTAATCCATGATCCTGTGAACATCTTCCTCGACAACAGATATTCGTCGCCGACCCGCCCGACCGTATATTCCTTTTTCTGGAATACAAAACGCCACTTTTTCCGCCTTAAGAGAAGTCGCTATATAATTGCCAACACGTCGAGTTAGCAATTGCAGATCTGCTGTGTAGGTTAATATCTTGCTAATCTCACGCGTAAACGTATCAGCGTCATATTCTCCGTAGTAAAAAACCCTATCAGTAAATTTATCAAAGATTTTCTTCACTGGTTGATATACGACAGCCAAAACCATAGCCAAAATCATATTCATAAGATTTACGTGACTATCAACCGTCAGGCTGCGCTGGAAAACCAAAATTGAAATGACATATGCAGAAATCACGTAAACGACAGCTAGTGCGATTAATAGCAACATATACGAAACGCTTCGAGCCACCGCCATTTTTACATCCATCAATCGGTATCTGACGATGCTATACATAATTGCAAATAAGAAAATAATCGTAGCAATTGGACCAATCCATATATATCGATAATCACCAAGCGCTGGAAGAAACAGATCCACTACAAAGCCAGGAATGCTACATATCAACAGACCAATCATGTAAATCGCAACTTGCTTGCGTCGAACAGTATCTGATTTGCGCCACGCTATATGACCAAAACACATAGAAATTAAGAAGAATACCGAGAAAAAAGTTGCAAAAATAACATAGTTGACCGCATGAATCGGAATTCGAGAAAAATCTACTGGAGTGACGATTTCTGATGTATTAATAATAAATTCAGGCACCAAAATAATATACAGCGAAAAAATCGTTATTAGTATACTAGACGCGCAAATAAAACTCTTTGTCGATTTTGTCGATGGGAGAAATGATTTTGTAGTAAAAATAGCCAACGCAGGACAAAAAACAGCCGAAGCGACATAAAACCATCTGGATGCAGTGTCTAATACTACACCATTGTCCGCCAGAGAAAACACCTCAAGTCCAGCTGACCACACGGCCAAACATAGACAAACCAGGAAAAACCAATGTTTTGCATCATGACGACGCTTCGACTTTTTAAGTACGAGCACACCCAAAATTAGCGCCATTAACGCAACCAATCCTAGCACTAATGCTCGTATCATCATACTAATGCTTATTATAGCATCTTATTCTACTTTTCAATCGCAAAAACCGTATAAACGCCGCTCGCAGTAACAGTAGCTTCGATAGATTCCTTTGATATGCCAGATTTTTGGAGCAATTCAAAGCCTTCTTTAATTGAACGCATCGTCACTTTTGGAACCCATCCCATTAGTCCATGCAAAAATTCTTTTTGTGGGCGATTTACGTTCATATTGCCAGTGATCATTAGTCCACCGGTTCGTAAAAACTTCAATGATTCTCGCGTCAATTGCTTATAAACGCCATCTGGCAGATATTCTCGCAAGCCAGAATCTTCCGCAATATCCAGTTTACGATCGCCCAAAACTCCCTCCAAACTCAAAGGCTTGCCAAGCTTGCTGAATAATCGCTCACAATGAACTTCAATCTTATCTTCCAAATTCCATTTCTTAGCTAAGCTCTGCGCCGCCGCTAGAGACAACGGATCTTGATCTAGCAGGATAACCGTCGGCGCCTCACCCGTTTCGTCCTTAAGTTTTTTCAGCATCTTCAAAGTCGCCAGTCCCGTTCCGCAGCCAAAACTCATCACCGACATATCGTCAATTGAACGATTCTCTTTTTCTGCCACTTTCTTTAAATGATCAATCGATAGACCATTCACCGTTTCCACTCGCTCACGAATACCAAGCGAATCCGCACAATGCCGAATGACGTTAGAAAACTTCTCCGTCACTGGCGCCTGGATAAACTCTTTGACTTCACTAATTCTCTTCTCTATTTCTTCAATAGCCGTAGCTTTATCTACACCGCTGTTGATCTTTTCTTGAATCATAATTTCTGTCAGCGGCAAGCCATTAATCTTCTCATCAAATACCGACTCATCCAGCGGGCCACTCATAGTTGGATATTTACCTTCTGATAATATTTCGCCATTTTTGCGAGAAACTCTTAATCTATAAGCTTCAGAAATTGTCAAAAATGTCAGTGCGGAACCTCGTTGATTGTGCCACGGCCGCGAAGCAGTTTGATATTCGCCATACAATAACTCATCGCGAAAAATCTCCAGATACGAATCTATTTTTTCACCCCACTTGCCCATTTTTACAAAAGGAGTTTTATCTAAAACATTCGCAATTGCTGCGATGGCTAAATTTTTATGAATAAAGTGTTTACGAATCTCTTTTAATTCTGCATCGCCCCGCTTCAGATAGTTATATGTATCTTTAATACCATCAGGGTTGTTATATGCAGGATCGGTCTTTTCCCCGACCTTAACCCTGCATCCCTCACTCCTAAGATCCGCAATTTCCTTATTTAATTTTTCACTAGCTTCATGATCAACTCCATTAAGAAAATCACCCGCTTCTGCAATACACCGTTCGTTCCTAAAGTTTTCCATGCCAAAAATTATAACATAGTTTATATGATATACTTAGAGCATGATAAAAATCGCTATCATTGAAGACGACCCAACCATCAGCCAGATGTACCGAATGAAGTTCGAGTCGGACGGATTTGACGTTCGCTTGGCCGCCAACGGACAAATTGGCATAGAAGTAGTCGA
>CAUTVA010000032.1:0-4229 GCA_963541875.1 uncultured Candidatus Saccharibacteria bacterium | reverse complement strand
TGGTCGAACCGGGCGCGACAGTTCCCGCCAGCATTTGCTTGGCGACGGTATTCTCGACAGCTCGCTGGACGACGCGGCGCATCGGACGAGCTCCCAATCTTGGATCATAGCCAGCCTCGACCAACAATTTCTTACCTTCTTCCTCGACCGCAACTTGAATTTTTTGCGGCGCCAAAGTCTTATTAACTCCCGCCAAAATCAAATCAACAACCTGCAGCAACTCCTCTTTTCCTAGCGGACGAAACAAAACGATTTCATCAAAACGGTTCAAGAATTCTGGGCGGAATAAATTGGCATTAATCAACTCGTTAATAAATGTCTGCTCGAACTGTTCCAATTGATAGCCCCGCTCAATATATTCACGAATTCTATCCGCACCAGCATTCGACGTCGCAATCACAATCGTATCGCGAAAACTAATTTCTCGGTTATTTTCATCACGCAATATTCCTTCATCCAAAAGCTGTAGAAGCGTCGTCAAGACCTGCGGATGGGCCTTTTCAATTTCGTCCAAAAGCACGACAGAGAATGGGCGCTTCTGAACTTGAGCAGTCAAACTCCCTGGATCTCGCGCGCCATCCGCAATTAACCTAGCCACGTCATCTGGTCTGACAAATTCGTTCAAATCCAAGCGAATCATATTGCCCTCACCGCCAAAATAAACATCCGCCAAAGCTTTAGAAAGCTCCGTTTTACCAACACCAGTCGGACCAAGAAACAGGAACGCGCCAATCGGTCGATTCTGATTTCTAACACCTGTGCGCGCGCGGCGAATAGCATCAGAAACAACCGTCACGGCTCGCGTTTGATTGATCATTCGCTGATGAATTAATGACTCCAAGTTTAACAATTTTTCCTTTTCGTCGCTCAAAGAAGCTACTGAAATTTTTATGCCAAGAGTCTTTTCAATCGCGTCATCCACAGATTGCGCGGTCACCAGCCCACCACTCGCATAACTTGCTGCTGCTTCCAAAATTTTCAACGCCTTACCTGGCATTACTAAGTCCTGAACATAACGATCGCCAACACGATACGCCTCCGCCAGCGCCTGGTACATATATGTCACTTTGTATTGCGCCTCAAATAAAACCAATTGATCGCGCATAATTTTCATAGTTTCGGGTTCATTTGACGGCTGAATTGCAATTGTATTCAAAGCGTGAGCAAGCTGTGGCTTAGTCTGGGAAATTTGCAAAAATCGCTGATCGTCCATCGTTAAAATCGTCCTAAGTCTGCCCGCCTCCAGAATTGGCAATAACACATTGCTAAGGTCAACCGAACCAACGCCTTCTTCGAAGAATAATTGCGCATTGTCCAGACATAAAATCACGTTTTTCGACAGAAAAGCCTCGTTCAAAATCATCGTGACTAGATTTTCCAATTCCCCGCGACCCGATGCCACGCTAATCAACGACGACGCGTCCAGCATAAAAACTTGCTGATACATCAGTGAGCCAGGAACGCCTCGATGCCCGTCAATCAGCATTTCCGCAAACGCCGATACGACAGTACTTTTTCCCGCACCATCAGCTCCAACTAGCGTAATATTCTGCCGCCCGCCAGAGCTAAACGTTTTAAGCATCTGCCCCAGCGCTTCCTCGTGCGCAGCCAACTTAGTTGTAAACGCGCCGCCAGATACACTGACGCTAATATTCTGAGCAAATCGACTCAGCAGTGGCGTATAACCAAAAGACCAATCTCTAGCAATTCCGCCCGTATTTAACGGCTTCTCTTTATATTGGTCAATCAGCGCCTTTATTCGCTCGTACCATCGAATAGCCTCCTCGATATCATGAAAATCGATCTTCATATTCGCCAGCAAAGAATCGTGCTGTGGCAATTGCTTTACTATCGCCGCCGCCAAAACCGCGCTAGTAATCTTCGGACTTTCCGTGCTCTGCCAAATTTCAATCGCCGCCTTCCAAATCTGCTCCGTTCGATTCGGATCATCAACGGAAATATTACGCAAGAAATTAGGCGTCAAACCCAGCCGCACTGCCAAAAATTGCCCGGCTCGCGTGCCTGTAATTGCCTCAGCAATATCAATCGGCGTCGGCCTGCGCGGCAATTTGCCCAAAACGTCCGCCGCCATCACATCATCAATCGTCTTAGGATTTTTACTAATTTCCGCCGTCTTAAGATCTTTTTCCCACCAAATCGACACCATAATCATTGGACCGCTCAGACCAAATAATAGCCAGCCAATCGCCCCGTGTTCAATCAATGACCACAAACCAAGTAACACCATCATAATGCCGACAGCTATTGCCACGATATGCCAAGCATTGCCAAATCTTACAGAAAATCGCGCCTTCTGAGCTCGCAAACTGTCGTAATTAAATCTCGGCTCTATTTCCATACAGAAACTCCCAATTGCCATAAAATAATTCCGATAAACGGCATCAGCGGCAGCGCCAGCCACATAATAATTCCTACAATCATCCACAAAAATCGTAGCAATATCATCAATATTCCAATAATTATCACCATAGAGCGCACCACCGCGCCAATTACTCGCGAGAACATTTTGTCAAAAAACGCAGATAGCTGCACGGATAAGTCGCCGCCAACTGGAGCGGCTGAAATCTGGCGAAACGGATTGAATAAGGTTTTTAAAAGTAGCCCGACTGAGAAAAAATCTGCAGTTCGTAAAACTCCCAGAAAACTTTGGCGAATATATTGCAACAAGCCATTGCCATACCACCACTGAAAGATACCCACCAAAAACATATTGATATTGTAGCACATCGACCCGGCAGAGTATAATAGACAATATGGCAAGACAGATGATTAGTACTATTATTGGCAAAAGCGTCAAGAAAGTCGCTAAATTACGCGGTGGCGGTTCAGCCTTGCCGGGTTTGGTGATTGAAAAAATTGACCCAAAATTTATTCAAAGAACGTTGGCAGATTTGCCGCAAGGCGTGGTGATTATCAGCGGAACGAATGGAAAAACGACGACGACAAAAATTGTCGTAGAATTGTTGGAATCGGTCGGATTAAAAGTCTTCACAAATCGCACTGGTAGCAATTTTTCCCGAGGCGTGGCAGCAGCGCTACTTGATGAGGTCAATATCCGCGGCAAATTGGACACTGACATTGCGGTTCTGGAACTAGACGAAGCTTGGGCGGTTAAGTTTGTACAAATTGTTCGCCCGCGCTTTTCCCTGCTTCTGAATGTTATGCGCGATCAATTGGACAGATTTGGAGAAATTGACAATACAGCCGCATTGCTTCAAAAAATAGCTGAAGCCACCAGCGACACTGTCGTTCTCAACCGCGACGATCCGCGAATTTTTAAGATTAGCGAACATATTCAGGCTAAAAAAGTTTTCTTCGGTACAACCAGCGAATTACTTCAATTGATGCCAACAGACGACACTCTAAAATACGGAACCGCAACCGCAAATCAAAGCGTGGCGGCTGATGTTTTATTGAAAAAGATTAATGCTCAGCAAGCGACTTTTCAAATTGACAATAAAGAAATCGATGTAGATCTGCAACTCACTGGGGTTTATAATCTTCTCAATGCGGCGGCGGCGGTTGCCCTGGCTCGACAAATCGCGGGACCGGAAATTACCGATACAATTTTATCTGCGCTGGAAAACATAAAGCCGGCGTTTGGTCGTGGCGAAACGATTTACCTGAATGGCACGCCAATTGAGCTTATTTTAGTAAAAAATCCAAGCGGCTTTCGGCTGGCACTTCTGTCGTTTGCCAAAAACAATAGCACTACGATGATCGCTGTTAATGACAATTACGCCGACGGACGAGATGTAAGTTGGTTCTGGGACGTCGATTTTTCACTATTGAAAAACGTAGCAATGATCAGCGGCGCGCGCGCTTACGATATGGCTTTGCGACTTCAATATGATGACATTCCAATTGGAAAAATTGACACCAATATTTCGAAAGCCCTGGAAGATTTCATCAATACCAATCCCGACGAGCCAAAACAGATT
Source organism: uncultured Candidatus Saccharibacteria bacterium (assembly GCA_963541875.1). Lineage (GTDB taxonomy): Bacteria > Patescibacteriota > Saccharimonadia > Saccharimonadales > Saccharimonadaceae > Nanosynbacter. Next base: position 267 of record CAUTVA010000032.1, on the reverse strand, counting down.
TTTTGTAGCTACACAGCCATGACAGCAATTCGCCGCCTGCTAAGCGAAAAAACCGACGTGGAGGAAATATCATAATGAAAATAACAATTGCGCAACTTTATCCGCGAGATATGAATCTTTATGGCGACTGGGGCAATACGCTAGTCCTGAAAAAACGACTAGAACGACGCGGCTTCGAAGTTGAGATTATCGATCACAATCCAGGCGATTCGACGGATTTTTCTAAAATTGATATTTTTGTTGGCGGCGGCGGACAAGATTCTGGGC
>CAUTVA010000031.1:0-4268 GCA_963541875.1 uncultured Candidatus Saccharibacteria bacterium | reverse complement strand
TGCCTGTAAATTGTAAACCTAGGTTACTTGTACCATTTCCGGTAATAGTCAATCCGGTTGAGCAAGGCTGAGTGCTATTAGTTACAGAAATTGTAGCATTTTGGCCAGCTGCCCCTGTAGCACCAGTCGCACCAGTAGCTCCCGTGGCTCCTCTAGCACCATTAACTCCATTGCGGCCGTCTTTACCATCCTTGCCGTTTTGGCCATTCTGGCCGTTAATACCGTTTCGACCGTCCTTACCATCCTTACCATCCTTGCCGTCTTGACCATTCTGGCCCTTAAGTAGGTCAGAATATGCTATGACATTCTTCCACTCTGAGTCGCCAGTGTATCGCCACTGAATATACAAAGAGCCTTTTTGGACTTCAATACTACGACCGTCTTTGCCGCGAAGCTCATCAAGAGATATGATTTTCTTCCAATCGCCGCCTGAATATTGATACTGAATCTCGCCTGAGTCCTGACGAACAGATATAGAATCTATGTCAAAACCGCCACGTGGCATCATCTTACAAAAGATAAAAAATAGTAGCAATATTAATATTATCGTTATAGTGAACAGACTCAAGACAAATGCCTTTGATGCCGGCTTCCTATTGTTTGTTTCTTCCATCAAAAACAACCCCCAAATCGTTTTTAAACTACTTATGCTTTATCATTCTACACGCATTTAATTTAAAAATCAAGCTATTTTTTACTCTTTATCCACAATTTTTATTAAACGTGAGAAATCATTCCCATACTAAGCATGACCAACAAAAACAGCCCCAAGACAAATCGATAAATTATAAACGGTCGGAAATTATTACTCTGAATAAACTTCAATAACCACGACACGGCCAAATAGCCAACACCGAATGAAATTACCGTGGCGATTATAGTTGGAGTCCAGCCAACGCCGCCAGAAATGTGTTTATATTTGGTAGCGACTTCCAACAACCCCGCCGCGACTAGTGCCGGAATACCCAAGAAGAAACTTAATTTCGTAACCGACACGCGGTCAAATCCACGAAACAGACCGACTGAAATCGTTGCGCCAGAACGGCTAACTCCCGGAATGAGAGACAAACACTGCCCCGCGCCAATAGCCAGCGTGTCTTTCCAGCTCGTCTCAGTTTCGCCACGCTTGTTATTTACCGCACGATTGTCAGCCAGCCACATAACAACACTCCAGCCAATCAACCCAAACGCCACAAACCACAAACTGCGCAGAACTGTTTCAACTTCGTGCTTAAATAATAATCCGACAATCGCAATAGGAATTGAGCCGATAATAATTGCCCAACCATATTTATAATCAAACTTTCGACGCGCTCGCTTCCACCATAAACCGCGCCACCAAGCCTGTAAAATTCGCCAAATGTCGCTCCAGAAATAAATCACCGCCGCCAAAATTGCTCCGATCTGGATTATCGCCGTAAAAGCCACGACACTCGGATCGTCAATTCGCATTCCCATCAATTTCTCAGCGATCGTCAAATGTCCAGTCGAAGAAATTGGTAAGAATTCCGTAATTCCCTCGATTACGCCGAGAATAATTGCTTGCCACCAAGCCATGCTTAAAAATTACCTTTCATCCTTCAAGTGTAGCATTAGCGGTAAAATCATTCAAATGCATGAGCCTAAGATTCGGGGTTTTCTGCTTCAATCGAATTTTGATAGAACAAACCGCTAACATTAACGCCAGCAGGAGCATAAATTTTCAAGCCAGTTATCGGCTTATAAAACTTCAAGCAACCGTCAAAGAATATCGCGTTACACTTCTCAGAAACAGACAGCACAATTTTATCGCCATCGCGGCGCACGTTAATTTCTGGCTTATTCGCCTTTGGTAAATCCACAAACTCCGCTTCCACCTTGAACTTGTCAGAATTTATTCGCGAAACATTCCCCACTGGCATATCAATAAAAATTGAATTAGCGTTTGTCGTATCTGGAATATCGATATTTACTTTCTTCGTGAGCTGCTGCGATTCACGTGCATATTCCAAGCCAGCGTGCGCGCTAAATATTGCAGCGCTTGCCAAACTCATAAAAACAACGGATGCCGACACGATCATTGTGATTACAGACATTCGATTGACCTTCCAAACGAATATGCTACGCGTTACAATTGCGCCGAATATAACCGCCGCGATTCCGCCAATTGCTAAGGAAATCCATACTCCCCACGCCCACATTTGCATTCCCAAACCGCCGAGCATATCAACCATGGAAATACCAAGCGCCCCGCCAACAATCAGCCCAAACAGTATCGCTAGCGTCGTGAACAGCACCACGGCACCGACAAAATATTGGAAAAATTTCGCAATTGGAGTTTTTCCGGCAGACACAGTTGAATTTCCATCAGCGGAAGCCTCCTTAAGTGCAGTCAGAGTTACCGGCTTCCCGCGCATTCGTAATTTGTCCGACGCGGTTTTTGCTGGCGGCATTGACACCCACATCGCGAGGTAAACCAGCACCATCGTGCCGAATGTTACGAACGGCGAGACAATTGCAATCAGTCGCACCCACAACGGATTGATATTAAAGTACGCCGCTATTCCCGCACACACGCCACCAATGACAGCCCCGTCCGGGTCGCGCATCAATTGCTTTTCTGGCTTCTCATTATCATCCGTCAATTCATCAGTTGAGCCCTCACTATCATCCGAAAAATCGCGCGGCTCACCCATTTGATTTTTAATCGCCAAAACGTCATCGTCGCTAATAACACCCTCTTTCATCACGCCACGCTCGGCCAAAATCTCAACCATTCGCGCCTCAATTTCCTTCATCGCTTCCGCGTCGGCGTGCATATTTTTCTGAATCGAATTAAGATATTTTTCTAGCGATTTCTTAGCATCAATTTCCACACTAAACGCCGTTTTTGCCAGATGAATCCTGGTTATTTCCTTCATTATTTTATTCCTTTCTCTAAGTTATCAAGCGAATTATTTAACATATTTATGCGATCTTTAAGTTCGTGAATCAACTTATCGCCGTGATCTGTCAATGAATAATATTTTCGCGGCGGACCTTGCTCGCTTTCCTGCCATTCGTGCTGCAAATATCCGTCTTTCTGCAGCCTATTCAGCAGCGGATAAATCGTACCTTCGACCACCGTTAAGTCCGAATCGTTCAATTGCTTAACGATGTCGCCGGCGTACTGCGCTTTATTAGAACAAACCAGTAAAACACAGTAAACCAAAAATCCTTTTCGCAATTGGACCGCCAAGCTTTCCGCATAGCTATCAACGTCCACTTTTACCTTCTTTCGGTATGTTAGAGCCCTTAATTTTGCCGTCTTTGATCAGGATTTGATAATCGCATTTCTTAGCCAAATCAACGTCGTGTGTCACGATAATCAGCGTTGCGCCTTCTTGCTTGTTGTAATTGAACAGCAATTCTTCCACCTTCGCGCCAGTTTCGCTATCCAAATTTCCCGTAGGTTCGTCCGCAAAAATAATCTGAGGACTGCCGACAATTGCCCGCGCAATCGCCAAACGCTGCTTCTGACCGCCCGACAAATCCTTTGCACGATTCTTGCGTTTCTCATACAAGTCCACCGCCTTCAGCGCCTCATTGATTTTACTTTCCCTCAAACCCCTTGGCATTTTCACAATTTCCAGAGGCAAGCTCACATTATCCGCCACGCTTTCATTGCCCTGAACAAAGAAACTCTGGAAAATAAAACCTATTTTTCTCGCACGGAACTCGTCAACTTGCTTTTGTTTCAATTTCAGAATATCCTGACCGTCAATAATCACCTCACCTTTCTGTGGTCGATCCAAGCCAGAAATTGCGTGCATTAGCGTCGATTTTCCCGAACCAGATTTTCCCAAAATCGCCACGCTCACGCCCGTTGGAATTTGCAGGCTCACATCATTTAGCGCCACAAACTGGTTCTTCTTTTTGCCGTAAATTTTCGTCACATTTTTAAGCTCAATCATAACAATTCTCCTATTCCGTTCTTAACGCTTCAATTGGATCTAATTTTGTTGCCTTGCGGCTCGGCAGCCAGCCAGAAAGTACCGCCATAATCATCAGCCCGATTATCAAAAGTCCCATTTGCAAAGGATTAACGACTAATAGATTCGTGCCTTGCTCCAACTTTAGGGAATTAGCAATCATAGGGTTAAGTAGCGACATCAAACTCGCCAAACCAACGCCGATCAAACCGCCGAGAAGTCCAACCCACGCCGCTTCATATCTAAACATTTTACCAATATCGCGACCTCGCATACCCAAAGCTTTCATCAGCCCAATCTGACTAGTTCGCTCCAAAA
>CAUTVA010000030.1:0-4294 GCA_963541875.1 uncultured Candidatus Saccharibacteria bacterium | reverse complement strand
AGGAAGCCAGGTCTGCGCTCGGTCTAAATTGAAGAAAATCGTCACCACAAAGATTGAAATTACGCCAATTACTCCAGCCATCGTCGGGATGTTTCGCCGCAATTTTGCGGCTTGGAATTTGGCAAAAACCTTTAGCTTTTTCCCATCAGTGCTTTCCGACCTTTGGCGCTTCCAGAAGCGATATCGATAAGCGAAAAACGTATAAATTGGCGTTAAAAACATCGCTAGCAAAAACGCGCCGACGCTCAGTAAAAACACGTGCGTCAATTCATTGGTCATTGTTTGTAAAGCTATTCCCATATTTATTCCTTTGGTGCTATTTTCATATAATCAATCATCCAGTTGGATATATCTGTAAAAATTGGTCCAGCGTGAAGATTTCCCTGCAAATTAATCCCCTTGCCTGGAGCCGCTACACGTACCATTATGACATATTCGGCGCCATTTTTTCCACCGCCGTAACCAATATATGTAGCAATTGTTTCTTTTTGAGTATAAGCGCCATTAACCACCGTTTCAGAAGTACCAGTTTTTCCACCAATTTCATAGCCAGATTTGTCACTCTTTGACAAGAATAAAGATCGGCGCGCCGTCGTTAGCATTGTTCGCATCTGCGATGACGTGCCGCCACTTACGGTTTGGCGAATAACTTTATTTTCCGACGATTTCAGATTGCCAGATTCGTCAATTGTACCAACGAGAATGGTTGGCTTGTAATATTGGCCACCGTTAACTAACGACGAAAATCCAGCCGCGACTTGAATCATAGTCAAGTTCATACTCTGCCCGTAAGTCATAGCCGAATAACGAACCTCATTTCCTTCGGCGCTATCTGGCGGGTAAATATAGCCCGAAGCCTCGCCCAGCTCAATTCCAGTTTTAGCGCCAAAGCCAAATTTATCGTGATAATATTCATACAAAGTCTGGCGAGCCGGCAAATTAATCTGCGAACCATTTCCTAATTTTCGAATCGCGGTAATCGTGCCGACGTTGAGCGAATTGTTAAACGCGCCTTGAATCGTCATCGTGCCGTCCAAACCTCTCAGAACATTACACATCGTGCGATCAGCGACTTTAATACAATCGGTATTATTATACGTACTGGACGGAGTAATAACGCCCTTGTCAATTGCCGTAGCGAAACTAAAGGACTTGATAATCGATCCCGGTTCAAACGGCACCATCGACGCGCTATCCACAAACACCGACCCGTTTTTCTGCTTAGCAAAATCCGCCGGATTATAAGTCGGATAATTCGCCATTGCCAGAACTTGACCGTTTTTCGGATTCATAACAATCACACTTCCCTCGGTGGCGCCAGCTGCTTCGACTCCCTTTTTCAACGCCAATTCAGTCTGGCTTTGGATATTCCTATCCACCGTCAGCGCCAAATTATCGCCAGATTTCGCCTCGATTCGCATATTATTTTTTCCAACCGTCAAAGGTATATTCCTCACGTCAGTTACAGATTGCAACAATCCATCACGACCCTTAAGCTGCTTATTCAAAGAGCCTTCGACGCCATATTGACCTTCGCCAGCCGCATTCACAAATCCAAGCACGTGCGCGCCCAGTTCGCCCTCAGGATAATTTCGAATAGAACTTTGCTGATACAACACACCCGCAAAGTTTTTCTTTTTCAATTTTTCCGCTTGAGTCCTGGTAATATTTTTCGCCAAAACTTCATAGCGCGACTTTTTATTATTGAGCCGTTCAGATACATTTTCTGTCATTTCGCCACCAGCAATTTCCCTCAAACTATCAACAAGCTGACTCCGCTCTTTATCATCAATCGACTGCGGATCCGCAATCACCGTATAGACCGCCTGATTAAGCACCACAGGAACTGGCGTTTTCCCGTCCATCATGTAAATTTTCCCGCGCTCCGCAGGAATGATAAATTGACGCTGCTGACTTGCCCGTGCTAATTCCGTATATTTGCCATATTGCAAAATCTGCAATTGAAATAATCGCAACACAAAAGCTGCCATCACTACTAGTAAAGCGATGGCTAACCAACCAGTTCTTGAACGAATAAGCCGCTGCATATTGCTTATCTTATTATATCACTATTGTGCGTAATGCGTTTCAGTTGTCGTCATAGCTGAAGCGACATTGCTATTCTTCACTTTCTCCAACGCCGTCAAGCGTGCGTTCTGCACTTCCAATTCTGACTTTTTTGCGCTTAGCTCGGTGATTTTTGTGTCCAGACTCTGAGCTTCATAGCCGTAAGCTGTAAGCCTGGTTGCCTGAGTAAGATAAATCAAGCCCAGTACTGTAATCATCAATGCAACTAGCACTGTATGAGCAACAGGACCAAGTTTGACCTGAGACTGAAAACGTGTAGAATTCTGATTTCGGCGCAATTGACCGTGTGAACGTCGTGAAGTGAATGTGGTGGTGTTTGTCATTTGTCTCTATCTTTTATGTTTATATTTGTATTTAACATAACAAACCAGCCCGCCCGTTAAAGACAGGCTGGTTTTTCTATATATTCCGGAATACGCTTTAGTTTAGCCGCGGCGTACTGAAACAGTCTCTGCCTTGTCTGTATTCTGGAATTCTACTTTGATGTGGATTGGCATATTGTGCCTCCTTCTTTTTGTTTTATTTTTTCACGGCGTATCGAAACTTTGCACTTCGACTACGCGGATTGTGAACATCTTCAGCTCCAGACACCGGTTTTTTCTCTGGAACAATCAGCTCAGCCTCATAGCCAGCCGTTGCTTGCTCCGAAAAATAACGCTTGATCAATCTGTCTTCCAAGCTATGAAAACTAATTATTCCTACTCGCCCGCCCTTATTAAGTAAGCGTGGCAAAAGTGGCAATAGCTCTTCAATCAGCTTAAGCTCATGATTGACTTCAATGCGTAGCGCCTGAAAGGTACGAGTCGCAGGATGATGCTTCATACTACCGCGACCAACGGTTTGCTTGATCAGATCAGCCAGCTCAGTCGTTCCCTGAATTGGTCGAGCTTTGACAATTGCCTGCGCAATTCGCCTTGCTCGTCCGGGATTTTCTTCGCCGTAACGAATAATCAGCTGCGTCAAATCATCAACCGAATACGAATTGACAATATCTGCCGCTGTAATTTCCGTCCGATTGTCCATCCGCATATCTAGCGGACCGTCAAATCTGAACGAAAAACCTCTCTCTGCTCTGTCAAGCTGCGGTGACGACACCCCCAAATCAGCCAAAATCACGTCAAACTTACGCCCCTGCTTGACCAAATCTTGCGCCGCGCTCACAAAATCTTTGTGAATTAAAGTTACGCCTTTTTCAGCCAAATCGCCCAATGTCTTAATCGCGTTTTCATCGCGATCTACTAACACCGAGTTTAAGTAATTATCCGTCCTATTTAAGAATGCCCTGGCATGGCCGCCATAGCCAGCCGTCAAGTCGAGATATGACTCGCCTTCGACTGGCTGCAGCTTGCTAAGGGTTATCTCCAAAAGTACGGGAACATGCATCGGTTCGCCCGTCTGAGACTCTTCCGACTGTGGTGGATGTTCTTTAATACTCATCATTATTCCATTATACAGAAATAATGCTCGAGATCACCTAACTGGATATTTAATTCTGGCTTTTTTGTATTTGTGTTTTGTTTGTTTTTGTTGTCTTAGAGTGGAAATTTGTTGATTGTCAGTAACAACCATGTTTTCCAAAGAGACTTATGTGTGAGGTGGAGTTTTTTGGGAGGTGTTTGAGGAAGGTGCGTTGCCGTTTTTAATGTGGAGCAAATTGCCACATGCCATTTTCAAATACCCAGATAGTTGATCTCGAGAGGTTTTAATTGTTAAAGTGCTTAGCTAATCTACTATTCCGCATTCTCGGCCGCTATTAGCCGAAAATATTCCCCCGCTCGCACAGCAACGACTTCTCTGTCAATTCCAGCGTAGTCGAGCAAATGCTGCTCAATCGTCACTCGTCCTTGTTTTTGGTCGAGCGCCGATGCGGTTTTACCTCGTCGGAATTTAACGTTCAGGTCGGCAACTCGCTCATCCAGAATACTTCCCGTTAGAGCACTTTCCACTTCCCGATCCCAGATTTGCTGTGGATACAAGTGGAGATATTTGCCAAACCCGCGAGTTAGCACGACGCCTGATGCAAATTCTGCCCTGAGTTCAGCTGGAATTGTCAAGCGTCGCTTGTCGTCCAACTTACGCTCAAAGTAATCTGTCTGCACGTCGTCCTTCCTTCGTGGTAGATTAGTTGTTTTTTACAGTGGATGTTTGTTTTTGTTGGTGATTTTCCATCAACTTTCGTTCCACTGACTCCACTATACTACCCACA
>CAUTVA010000029.1:0-4454 GCA_963541875.1 uncultured Candidatus Saccharibacteria bacterium | reverse complement strand
TCAGGAGTTCGTTGATAAGAATCCAAACGACTCTCTTGGTGCGGATGAAAAAACAGCTCAAGAATTATTGCGATTAACTCATTTGACGATTAAAAAAGTTACTCGCGATATTGAAGATGAGAAGTTTAATACGGCCGTAGCTTCGATGATGGAAATGGTCAATGGTCTATATAAGATAAAAGAGTCGCACGGAATTGACATGTCGGACGAGTGGCGATTTGCATTAGAAAGCTTGATTCAGATTTTGGCGCCTTTTGCTCCGCATATCACAGAGGAATTGTGGCATGAAATGGGTCATGGCGATACGGTTCATGTTGGTCACTGGCCGAAGTGGGATGAAAAATATCTAAAGAGCGATACGATGACTATTATAGTTCAAGTGAACGGCAAGCTTCGTGCGAAACTTGAACTGCCGAGTGATATGGATAAGCAGGGTGTTGAAGAGGCTGCTCTGGCTGACGAAAATGTTCAGAAATTCACAAACAATAAACCACCTAAAAAGATGGTTTATGTTCCAGGTAAGCTGGTGAATATCGTGGTTTAGAAAACGGTCTATTTAGATTTGTCTTCTATTTTCGTTACAGCTATGCTTGGCTGTCCGTCACCGTTTATGTCACCTATGGCAACGTCGACGGTAGCTCCTGGTCGGATCCCTGTATTGCCTGTCTCATGTTTGTAGAGATCTTCCATGTAGATAGCAGTTTCATATACGGAGCTTCTTGCCTCATTAGGGTCTATCTTATTTTCAGGATTTTTCTCGTTGTATTCTTCCATGGCTGTTTCAGCCACCGAAGTCGGATTTTCTCCTTCTTCAAGTGTGACGGTGTGAATTTCTGTATCTTCCGGTAGCTCTGTGATGACTCCATTGCTATAATCCTCTACAACTTGAGCTACTTGGTGGGCAGGGCTTGGTCCTTTTTCTGGTGATTTAGGACTATAGAATAAGCCTAGGGTGTTTGCAATTCCAGTTAATCCTAACGCGGCTAATGCTACTGCACCGACTGTAACTGCAGATTTTGATATTTCTATTACAGGTCTGTCGTCTTCATTGTTACTTTGTGGTGTAAATTGTTCTTTACTCATGTCTTATATATTACCATAAACGACATAAAAAGTCAATATTATTATCTAATTTGCAGGCAAGCTCTTGAGATTGTCTAATAAAAAAGGTATAATGGTACGTAAGTTTTATGACAACCTAAAAGAGGAGAATAAATTATGGCACAACCTAAGAAACAGAGTAGCCCACGTAAAACTGGTCTTCGTCGCAGTCACTTGGTATTAAAATTGGCACGTCGTGTTAACGCAACTTCACCAGTTAAGGTGAAGACAACCAAGCGTGAAACTGGTAAAACAACAAAATAATAATTACGAACAGGACGCTTAATAATGGCATCAAACCGTCATTTGGGACGAATTGTCGCACTGCAAACACTTTATGAACATGAATTTCGCAAAGAGGTTGGTGATAGCGATGTTGATTATAAGACTATTTTAAAGCGTAATTTGGCTGAATATAAATCATCAGTTGACGATATTGAATTTATCGATAATTTGATCAGCGGCGTACTTTCGACGCAGAGTCGATTGGACGAGAAATTGCAGCCATTGGCGCCAGAATGGCCTATTAGTCAGTTGCCGCGAATTGATCGGGCGGTACTTAGAATTGGTTTATATGAATTGCTATATTGTGCAGATACCGTTCCGCCAAAAGTGGTGATTAACGAGGCAGTAGAATTAGCAAAAGCGTTCGGTTCGGATAACTCGGGTAAGTTTGTGAATGGCGTGCTTGGCACGGCACTCCGTACTCTCGTGGAGGAGTCCGACAGTGAGAACAAGCAACTTTGATAAGATAAAAAAATATTTTAGTGGCAGCAAAAAGCCATTAATTCAGGAAATTGTACGCGAGCCAACTGCTGGTGGCGTGATTTTTCGTCGTAATAAAAAGGGCGAGGCAGAGTTTTTGCTTTATCAGGACGCTCGCGACCGCTGGACAATTCCCAAAGGTCATATTGAGCCAGGCGAAACGGCTCAGGTGACGGCTCGTAGGGAAATCGGTGAGGAGACTGGACTGAAGAAAATTGAACTGCACGGCTGGCTGGGCAAGGTGAATTTTCGTTATCGTCGAATCGATAAATTGGTATTGATGACAACGCAAGTTTATCTAGTTAAGGCGTTGGACCCTAATGAGAAACTCCAAAAGGAAGAGTGGATGAATGGTCTTAAATGGTTTAGTTTTCATGAGGCGCTGGATGAAGTTGAATATGAAGATATTGGCAAGCTGATTCTTTTGGCGATGAAACGAATTAGACAGGAGAATTTATAAATGAACGGAATGAACACTGCGCCATATCAAGATTTTGCGCGCGAAAAATTAGGTTTTGAATTTACGAATTTGGATTTGCTGATTACAGCTTTGACTCACCGTAGCTATGTGAATGAGCATCGAAAATCCGTTCATCACCACAATGAGCGTTTGGAATTCTTAGGTGATGCGGTTTTGGAATTGGCGGTAACAGAATATTTGTTTACGCATTTTTCCGAGCCAGAGGGAATTTTGACTGCTTGGCGGGCAGCTTTGGTGCGAACGGAAAGTATTGGTGATGCTGGCGATAAATTGGGTTATGGTCCGCTGATTCGTATGTCAAAGGGCGAGAAGAATGGCTCAGAGCGAGCGCATTTACAGATTTTAGCTAATGCGTTTGAGGCGGTAATCGGCGCGATTTATTTGGAGCGTGGCTTTGACGATGCTCGCGATTTTATTCACAAGCATATAATTGTTAAGTTGGATGGAATTTTGGAGTCGGGCAGTTGGCGTGATCCGAAGTCATATTTGCAGGAGATTTCTCAGCGGGTTGACAATCAAACGCCGGTATATAAAGTCTTGAGTGAAGAAGGTCCAGATCACGATAAAGTCTTTACTCTTGGGGTTTTTGTTGGCGATAATATGATGGGGCGAGGTATTGGTCCGTCTAAGCAAGTTGCTCAACAGCAAGCTGCTCGTGCTGCAATTGCTAAATATAAAGAATCTGGCGAGAAATAATTAAAGTTTGCACGGCGTAAACTGCTCGTGTATAATGAAAATACAGTTTAATTCCAGGAGGAGGGGCAGAATGTCAACAATAGATCAGCAGTTTGTAGAATATACTGTAAAGGCGTTGGTTGGACATCCAGAGGACGTCGTAGTAGACCGAACAATTGATGAAAAAGGCGTTTTACTAACATTGACAGTTAATCCAGCAGATTTGGGTCGAGTTATTGGTAAGCGCGGTAGTACGGCACAGAGCTTGCGTACGCTTCTGCGAGCTTTGGGCGCAAAGAATGACGCTCGATATAACTTGAAGATTGTTAACAATGACGGTTTTTCTGGCGCACGCGAAGAAAATGATTATAACGGTAATGCTTCTGTGGATAACTCAACAGATGAAGCTGTGGAAAATGAATCATCTTACGCAGAAAACACCAGAAAAGAGCTTGCAGAACTCGACGATCTTGATATATAATTAGAACCAGTTCAAGCACAGACATTATGCGAGAACAGCTCTATGCGAGACAATGGGTAACCATTGAGAGCCTTATTTGTGCTAAAAAACCGTCCTTACTGGGACGGTTTTTTGGTGGGGAATAATTTCTATAAAAAGACATGAAAATAGCCCGCCAAGAGCTTCGGCCGAGGCTTAAGCCTCAAGGCGAGCTATTCTCATTGGCGGGCGTTAAGCCCTAGTTGCGGGAGCGAATGCTCCACGCAGGACGCACATTGTCCCAGAGTTCGTGGGAGCTATTTTCGATCCTCTGAGGAAGGTGTCTCTGACACTCCTCGGTGTCATAAATCCTCCGCAGACAGACCTCAGGGGAGGCGTGCTTAAGAAAGACGTTCGTAAGCTTGCTTCCGACGACTTCATTGAGGAAGTCGTACAGATAAATTTCGGGATGACCTTCCCAAGAGATCTCCCCAAATTGCTGGTCGAGCTGGACAGACTCTTTGTCCCTCTTGTCGAAATCACACCATTCGGTGCCGTCGTAGACGGTGATGGTGCAGTTATCGTACAGAGAATTAAGAGTCACTCCATAACCATCGTCCGCCCACCAAATGGCGCTGACCTCGGACCCGAGGAGGACCTCAAATGCCGCTTCCTCCGACTGCTCGCTGGAGGCGTTTGGCTCCATAGAGACCAAGGCGGTGATAGTGATGGATACATGCCCGTCGGGTGCTTCCTCCACGACAGAGTAAGCTAGCAGTCCGCATTCCGCGAGCGTCATTTCCCATGATTCAGCGTCCTTGTGCATGACAATTCCTTCCTGCATAGGGGCTACCTTCACTCGGTTGAGTAAAAGCTGATATATATATCATACCTGGACAAAAAAGTCAACACTTGCTACACTGTAACAGATGAGAAAGTTTCAAGTAATTACGCTTTTCCCAGAAATGACGACGGGAGTTTTTAATAATTCCA
>CAUTVA010000028.1:0-4694 GCA_963541875.1 uncultured Candidatus Saccharibacteria bacterium | reverse complement strand
AACGAATAGAAAGTTTTTCTTTGGCGGACTTTAATAAGTTTTCTACGGCGTCGCTGATTACGCGCTCAACGAATGATATTCAGCAGATTCAAACAACGTCAATAATGCTGCTAAGGCTGGCATTAATGGCGCCGATTATGGCAATTGGTGGTCTGCAAAAAGCCATGAATAATGCACCGGATCTAAGCTGGATTATTGCTTTGGCGGTGTTTGTTTTGTTTGTAGTGATCGCTACACTATTTACGATTGCCGTACCTAGGTTTAAGAAGTTGCAGACTCTGGTGGATAAACTTAATTTGGTGGCGCGGGAAAATTTGGTTGGACTAAAAGTTATTCGTGCGTTCCATAACGAGAAGATTGAGCAGAAAAAATTCCAAAAAGCTAACACGGAATTGAATAAGATGAATTTATTTGTGAACCGTTTGATGATGTTGCTTGATCCGATTATGACTTTAGTGATGAACTTTTCGAGTGTGGCAATTGTGTGGTTTGGCGCGCATTTGATAAGTAGCGGCAATTTGCAAATTGGTAACATGATGGCGTTTTTGGAATACGCGATGCAGGTGATAATCTCGTTCTTGTTGCTGTCAATGGTGTTTATTATGGTGCCAAGAGCCGCCGTATCAGTGCGCCGAGTTGGGGAAGTTTTAGACACTTTGCCGTCAATTATTGACCCGAAGTCGCCGAAAAAATTGCCAAAAGATGCCAAGGGAAAAATTGAGTTTAAGGACGTTACGTTTACTTATCCTGACGCGGATTTGCCGGTACTTTCGGATATTAATTTTGTAGCCGAACCTGGTCAGATAACGGCGTTTATTGGCAGTACTGGTTCGGGAAAGTCGACTCTGATAAATTTGATTCCTCGTTTCTATGATGTTTCGGCGGGGCAGATTTTGCTTGATGGCGTTGATATTAGAAATCTGAAATTGGAAGATTTGTCTGGTCAAATTGGTTACGTGCCGCAAAAAGGTGTGTTGTTTAGCGGGACGGTTGCTAGTAATATCAAATACGGCAACGCTGAGGCTAGTGATAAGTTGGTTGAAAAAGCGGCCAAAATTGCCCAAGCGGAAGAATTTATTAGCGAGTTAAAAAATGGCTATAAAAGTGAAATCGCTCAGGGCGGTAGCAATGTTTCTGGCGGTCAGCGTCAGCGTTTGTCGATTGCGAGGGCTATTGCGGTTGAATCGAATGTTTACATTTTTGACGATTCGTTTTCGGCGCTTGACTTCAAGACTGACGCGAAGTTACGGGCTGTACTTGCAAAGGAAACTAAGAATAAAACTGTGTTAATTGTTGGTCAGCGAATTAATACGATTATGAATGCAGATAAAATTATCGTGCTTAATGAGGGAAAAATTGTTGGTCAGGGAACGCATCAAGAATTGATGAAAGATTGCGAAGTTTATCAAGAAATTGCCGCTTCGCAACTCTCGGAAGATGATTTACAGAAAATGTCTATTGCTGCGAAAGGAGTGTTGTAATGTCTAGGCAAACCACGAAAAAACGTCAGCAAGTACGAATGGGCGGCCCGATGGGTGGAATGGGCACTGGCGAAAAGGCTAAAGATTTCAAGGGAACGGTCAAGAAGCTGATTAAATATTTGTCGGATTTTCGATGGCAAATGTTGATGGTGTTGGTTTTTGCAATTGGGAGCACGATTTTTGCGATTGCCAGCCCGAAGATTTTAGGTGGCGCGACGAATCAAATTGTTGATGATTATGCCAATATGAAAGCTTACGAGGCGATCACTAGCAAATTGCCAAAAGGTGTTTCTTTGCCAGCGGGAACTACTGGCGCGGACGTTCTGAACCGATTGCCGAATAAGTCGGAGATTGAAAAACAGATTCCGTCCAGTCAGCTTGAGTCGATTAAAAAGCTAGATCTTAGTCGGCGTCCAGAATTTCATTTTGACGCTATTTGGCGAATAATTATTTTGCTAGTCGAACTGTATGTGCTGAGCGCAATTTTTCGCTATATTCAAACTTGGATAATGACTCAGGTGACGCAAACCGTAACTTTCAGGATGCGACAACAATTGTCCGAAAAAATAAATCGCTTACCGCTGAGTTATTTCGATAAGCAAACTTACGGCGAAGTCCTTAGTCGCGTAACTAATGACGTCGATACGATTAGCCAAACACTAAATCAGAGTTTGTCGCAAATTATAACTTCAACGGTTACGGTACTGGGGATTTTGGTGATGATGTTTTCGATTAGCTGGCAGATGTCGCTAGTTGCGCTACTGGTGCTTCCGCTGGCGGGTGGCGTGATTACGCTGATAGCAAAGAGCTCGCAAAAACAATTCTTACGCCAGCAAACGCAGCTTGGCGAACTTAATGGGCATATTGAAGAAATGTATGGCGGTCATCAAGTGATGCGCGTCTTTAATGGTAAGAAAAAATCGATTGCTAAGTTTTCTAAGATCAATAATCGGCTTCAGGAGAGCGCTTGGAAGGCTCAGTTCTTTTCTGGCTTGATTCACCCGATTATAAATTTTATCAGCAATATTGGCTACGTTGCTATGACAATTTTGGGCGGTTGGCTGGCAATTAATGGTCGGCTAAAAATCGGCGATATTCAGGCGTTTATTCAATACGTCGATCAGTTCAATCAGCCGCTGGTTCAGGTTGCTAATATCGCTAATATTTTGCAATCGACAGCTGCTGCCGCCGAGCGAGTATTCGAGTTTTTGGACGAGCCGGAAGAAGCGGTTGAATTGAACAGCTTGGTAAAATTGTCTAATGTAAAAGGTGAAGTTGAATTCGACAACGTCGTCTTTGGATATAAGCCAGACCAAACTATCATCAAAAGTTTGTCGGCGCACATTAAACCGGGTCAGCGCGTGGCAATTGTCGGTCCGACTGGTGCTGGCAAAACGACGCTAGTTAACTTGCTAATGCGATTTTATGAGATTAATAGCGGTTCAATTAAGATTGACGGCGTGGATATTCGTAAAATGAAACGTAGCGATGTGCGTCAAATGTTTGGTATGGTACTGCAGGATACGTGGCTGTTTAATGGCACGATTCGTCAGAATTTGATGTATGGCAATCCAAAAGCTACCGAGGAAGAAATGATAAAAACCGCCGAAGAAGCGCATGTTGATCATTTTGTACGGTCGCTGCCGGGCGGCTATGATATGGTTTTGGGCGAGGAGGCTGCTAACATTTCCCAGGGAGAAAAGCAGTTGCTGACAATTGCCAGGGCGATGCTAGAAAAAGCGCCGATGTTGATTTTGGACGAAGCAACAAGCTCGGTTGATACGCGCACCGAAGTCCTTATTCAAAAAGCCATGGAGAAGTTGATGCAGGGAAAAACTAGTTTTGTTATCGCGCACCGTTTGAGTACCATTCGTGACGCCGATTTGATTTTGGTGGTTAAGGACGGGAATATTATCGAGCAGGGCAATCACGAAACTCTGCTGAAACAAAATGGATTTTACGCCGAGCTTTATAATAGTCAGTTTGCTGAGTAATTGACTACTACTTTTTATATAGTGATATTTTTGTCGCTTCTGGTATGTGCAGTTCAAAATCAATATTAGTTTTCTGGACAATTTCATAATAAGGCGGAATTGATGGGTTTTTCGGAAGCTCAATTATTTTTCCGTCGTTAAATAATTGTCCTTGTCTGTAGACATTGTGAATAAACGGTACATTTGGTTTTGTTTTTCTCAAGCGATATAACGCTGATTCATGCCGTGTTTCGCCATCTGTAACAACTTTGGGCTGCGTATGCCATTGCCCCATAATACATAATGTTAATAGAGAATCGTCAATTCCGAGGATATTTTTAGCTAGTTGTTTTTCTCGTTCCTGCGGGCTTGGTGATATGACGGCGTCCTCATCTAAATTGTCAAAAAATGTATCAATAAAAATAAGTTCTTTAAGTTGGTTTTGTTGTAAAAGAATTGCTATTGTCTTTATCATTTCAAGAGATAAAATGCTTGAATCAAAAAGGTCTTCATCAACTAAGGAAAAATCGCAAGAGCCGGTCTTTACTGAATTGATGAAGTTGGATACGGCGAGGCTGGCTTCAATAGCTAATCTCTTTACGTCAAGTTTCTTAACCAGAGTATAGATGATGTCGGAATTTTCTTTAATGCCGTGGATTTCGCCATATACAATTATGTTTGATTCTCGCAATGTGTATTGAAACAAATTTAGCTGTCTTATGTCCAGTTGTTTTGGTAAAAATGTTTTGATAATGTCGTGATTATTCATAGGTGCTAATTGATAGTTTACTTCATAAGACCGTAAATATATAGGGCTGCGTCGTTAATAAATTTGTCGATATTTGGCGAACTATTTATAATTAAGTCATGAATATCGCAGACCAACTCCTCACTAAATACCCGATCATTTCTGACCAAGTCGATATAAAAGAACTTGGTGCGCTTTTAAGAGAGTTGGAAAAAACTTTACGCCGTGGCGCCACTGGAAATATTGTGGAGTTTGGCTGTTATGTTGGCACGACTAGTTTATTTATTCGCCGACTGCTGGATGCTTATGATTTTACGGGCGAATTTCACGTTTACGATTCGTTTGCGGGATTGCCGGAAAAAACCCAGAAGGACAATAGCGCCGCGGGTGATCAATTTAAGGCTGGCGAGTTATTAGCGCCGCGTAAGACATTTGTTCAGAATTTTAAGAAAGCAGGATTGAAGTCGCCGATTATTCACAAAGGCTGGTTTT
>CAUTVA010000027.1:0-4854 GCA_963541875.1 uncultured Candidatus Saccharibacteria bacterium | reverse complement strand
TTGCAATTCGCTGATCGGCACAATATTTGGCCTGACGCTGGATTTAAGGCTGATGGAGTTACCGCCGAGTCGTTTTTAATCGCCCTGAACACCGCGATTATCAATCAGACGACAATGAATGACATTGCTGAGCTCACTCTTCCGATTGCTATTTTGTCTGGAAAGCTTGATCCGCTGATTGTCGAGAGAAACCTGAAGAAATTGGCAAAAGATCATAACAATATCACTCACACGTCAATGGCAACTCAGCGGCATGAAATAACTGATAAATATGCAAAAAAGTTGTCGGAAATTATGAAAGAGCATTTGGCGGGAAAATATTCACCAAAAACGAATCGCCCTATAATAAAATCCAAACGAGGAAGTTTATGATCGAAATAGAATCCAAATTCAAATTAGCGTCTGATATTACTCGCGATAATCTCATTGCCATACTAAAGAGCCAATTCATCGCGCCCATCTCAAGCAAACGCCAAATTGACACGGTGTTTTTATTGCCCGAGCAAGTTGACGCGCCAATTACGCCTGGCTCCAAAATTATGCGAGTGCGCGATGTTCTTAATCCGGAAACTAGTGAGTTGCAGCGGAGCTTGATGACACTGAAAGTTGAAGGACAGACGAAGCTAGCGTCTGATGAATATGAATTTGTAGTTGATGACGGAAATGCGGCGCGCCAAATGCTCACAGCGCTGGGCTGGCAAAAAGTCGTTACAGTCGATAAAATTCGCTTTGAGTCAAAGACTGAATATTACACGATCTGCATCGACGAAGTTGCCGGGCTAGGACTATTTATTGAACTGGAAGTTTTGACCGAAGACAGCGCC
The DNA here is from genome assembly GCA_963541875.1 of uncultured Candidatus Saccharibacteria bacterium. Lineage (GTDB taxonomy): Bacteria > Patescibacteriota > Saccharimonadia > Saccharimonadales > Saccharimonadaceae > Nanosynbacter. Next base: position 4,030 of record CAUTVA010000027.1, on the reverse strand, counting down.
GACGTAAAAAACATTCAGCAGCAAATGTGCAATTTTCTGAAAAACCTGGATATCGACGGCAAATTATGGAAAATTCCGTACGACACGAGCATTAGAAATCTGCAAAATAACGTTAGCTAGCGTATACTTATCAATATGAAACAAGAGAATAGTCCAATTTATTTCATCACTTCCAATCACAGCAAATTCACTAGCCTTCAAGAACTCCTTCAGCCGCTTGGTGTTGATTTAAGGCAGCTCGATTATGATTTTGACGAGGGGCGCGGACTAGATATTCAGACGATTGCCAAAAGTAAATTATCTCAAGCCAAGAAAGCGTTTCCAAACAAGCGCCTGGTCGTTGATGACCGCGGTTTTTTCATTCCGGCGCTGAAAGGTTTTCCGGGACCATTTGTTAAATTGCTACTGAATAGCTTTAGTTATCCCGGCATTATCAAGTTGATGAAAGGCGAGGCTGATCGTCGAGCTATCTTTTCTTCTGCAGTTGGCTATTTTGACGGTGAAAAAGACCATATTTTCGCAACCAACGAAGAGGGATTTATCGTTGATGAGCCACGCGGCAACAATCTTCATGGCTGGACGGAATTGTTATATATTTATGGACATCCGAGCTTTCCTGGTCGCAGTTTGGCAGAATTGAACGACGAAGAATGGCAGGAATATCTGACGATAATTGAGAAAGTTGACGGGCTCGCGATGCTGAGGGATTATTTAGTAAACTCATGAAAGTTGACAACAACTACATTCAACAGGCTATCATTGCTCGCGAAATAATAGATCTTTACCGAAATTCGCCAGATAAATATAAGGTAGCGGAGTCTCTTAGCTCGTTATGTTTTGCAATGGCGCGATTAACTAACTGTGATAAAGTCGACTATCCAACAATTGACTGGGATGATTTAGCAAGTAACTTTGATGGCATAGCAACATTCCAAAGTGATATATCAACTATACGAAAGATAGAAAATGATATAGAGTCCGTATATAAAAAGTCTTTAAAAATTATAGATCAATAGCTAAGTTAAACTAGAAAGAGAATACTGTCCCATTACTTAACGATCGAATAATGTTATAATATATCTAATGAAACCATCAAAACCCGTAATTCTCACTGGCGTGCGCGCCAACAACAATATCCACATAGGTAATTACTTTGGGGCTATTTTGCCAATCATCAACATGGCGAAACGTCGCTCGGATGAATATGATATCAATCTATTCATCCCAGACCTTCACAGCTTTACGACGCCAATTGACCACAGCAAGTTATACGACAGCATTCTGAACAACGCGCGAGTTTACACCGCCGCCGGATTGCTATTAGACAATTCTTCCATTCATCTTTACCGCCAAAGTCGCATTTCGGCGCACAGCGAACTGGCGTGGATTCTGGACTGCTTCACTGGATTTGGCGAGATGAGTCGAATGACACAGTTTAAGGACAAGGGAAGTAAGGGTGACGCTTCTGTCGGGCTATTCAACTATCCCGTCCTAATGGCTGCCGACATCTTGCTTTACGGCGCGAATTACGTGCCAGTTGGCGACGACCAAACCCAACATTTGGAGTTCACGCGTGATATTGCTGAGCGAATGAACCGTAAGTTTGGCGATCTATTTATCGTGCCAAAACCTGTAATTCAGCAACATCAATTCTTCGGAAAAGATCAAGGATTGAGGATTAAAGATCTCGTAAATCCAGCGAAGAAAATGAGCAAATCCGACGAGAGTGGCAAGGGAATTATCTTCCTTTCTGACGATCCAAAATCGGCGCATAAGAAAATAATGAGCGCAACAACGGATTCAATTGGCAAAGTTCAATACGACAAGGAAAATCAGCCGGGAATTTCTAATTTGCTGGAGATTTTGACTTTGGTTCGGCAAGACGCTGGCAGGGAAGTTACTCTGGAGCAGACCGCCAGCGAGTACTTCGGTATGGATCGTTATGGCGATTTCAAGCGAATCGTGGCTGACGAAGTTGCGGAATTTTTGGAGAATTTCCAGAATCGGCTTGCGGCGGTTGATGAGCAAGCAATTGAAGAGAAGCTGGCTTCCAGTGAAAAAAATATGAATGTCGTCGCTAATGAAACTTTGTATCGCGTTCAAAAAGCTGTAGGGCTTCGAAAATAGGGAGCAAATCGCGTGAAAATATTACCTCGGACAGTGCTGAAAATAGCTAGATTATACAAACTGGCGGACGATAATACGCCAGTTAAGGCACTGCGTCGGCTGGAAATTCAAACGGACGAGTCGCATGTTTTTGCGGAATTTATTTTGAACAAGCAACATTTTGCACTGCTTTATGGCTCGATTGTTGACGAAGAATCTATTGACGAGCTGTGGGCGGAAAAACCAGATAACGCCGAGATTTTGCCGAATCCACTAGATCCAGAATTTATCGAAACGCCATTTCAGGGAAAATATGTCATAATGTTCCGAATTTCGCCGCCCAAAGTGCGCTTGGATATTTATTTATCAACCAAATTCGACACGACAATTTCCCGAAGTCTTTGGCAAAAATACATAAAAGCTGGATACGTTTCGGTCAATAATAAAGTCGCGACGACGCCGAAGTTTGAGGTTGATGAAACTGATGAGATTGCGCTTAATTTGCCAGAAAAAGAGCAGGCGGACGTTGATTTGCCGATTTTATATGAGGACGATGATGTGATTGTCGTCAATAAACCAAGTGGTTTGCTGACACACGCAAAGGGCGGACTTTCTGATGAGCCGACGGTTGCGGAGATAATTCGCCCGAAGACTTCGTTTGCGACAGACACGGATCGTCCGGGAATTGTTCATAGGCTTGATCGCGACACCTCAGGACTACTGATTATCGCCAAAAACCCAGAATCTGCCGCGCATCTACAGAGGCAATTTGCCGGACGAACCGCCAAGAAAACTTACGTAGCGATAACCGACGGCAAGCCAAAGCTGAATGCCGCAAAAATTGATCTGCCGATTGGGCGCAATCCTTCGGCGCCGAGCACGTTTCGCATAGATCCAAACGGGAAACCAGCTCAGACGACTTACCATGTTTTGGCGGAAAATAACACTCAGTCGCTCGTGGAACTGAAGCCGACCACTGGTCGAACTCATCAATTGCGCGTCCATTTGGCTCGCTTGAATGCGCCGATTCTTGGTGATCGAGTTTACGGAAAGTCTTCGGATTGCCGTATGATGTTGCATGCTCAAAAATTAGAAATAACTTTGCCGTCTGGTGAGAGAAAAATTTTTGAAGCTGCAATTCCTGACGAATTCAAGAAATTCTTCCCAGAGGATTTATAGATGTCTGAAGTGATCATATCCGCTCGAGATACTCAAAAAATCAGCCAAATTTCATCGCAATTGCCGCACGCGCTTTTGGTGATTGCAGATTACGGACTTGACGGGCTGGGCGTAGCTCAAATATTAGCAAAAAATAGCGATACTTTTCACCTGAAACCGCTTCCAGAAAAGCAAACTATATCTATTGATCAAATCCGCGAGCTCATCTCTACGCTTCGAACTTACGCCATAAATCGTCGAGTTATTATCATTGACGAAGCCGATTCGATGACCGAGCCATCGCAAAATGCATTCCTGAAAGCACTGGAAGAGCCGAATAAAAATACCATTTTTATCCTTGTCGCGAAAAACCCGAAGTTGATGCTCGATACTGTTAGATCTCGTTGTCAGACGTTAACGCTTCATAAAACGACATCCGCTCAGGATAAAAAACTGCTTGAAAAGTACAATTTAGACCCCGCCTCTAGCCAGCAAATTCTTTTCTTAGCTGCAGGGCGACCATTGTTAATTAAGGAATTGGCGGAAAATCCAGAAAAATTCGCCGAATATCGACAATTAGCCACTGACGCAAAGCAAATTTTAGCCACAAATCGGGAATACGGCACATTTAAGAATCTTGCCAAATATTTTTCTGACCGCCAAAAGGCGATATTACTAACGGATATTATAGTAAATATGATTCGTTTTCAGTCTTTATCTCGCGGGATGAATTCGTCGCTTGAGGAGCAACTTGAAAAAACCACCT
>CAUTVA010000026.1:0-4975 GCA_963541875.1 uncultured Candidatus Saccharibacteria bacterium | reverse complement strand
ATTTCATGGACGTCGGAGGTGTGAAAACTGCTTGCTATTTTTATCAAGGCGGCTCGAATAAAACTATTTTGCTAATTCACGGCATTGGTGGCGATTTTCACGGGATGATTCCTCTGGCTTATCACCTGAGAAATGATGCGAATTTGGTGTTTGTTGACTTGCCTTCTCACGGCAGAAGCCAATTGATAAAAGATATGGAAATGAGCGATATCGAAAATTGGGCGATGAATTTGGTGTCGGCTTTTGGCGGTAAAGGCGTGTCAATTGACGAGGTTGTCGCCCATTCGCTTGGATGTTTGGCGGCAAATAAAATGCGATGCCGGAAAATTTGGTACATCAGCCCTCCGATTAGAACTTCGGCCATATCGAGAGTCTCCTCGTCGTTCTTTTACTACACTCGTCGGGCGAATCAATATATCTATTTGAACTATTATTTTTCGGTGTTCCGTGGGCTGTGTTTGGTGAGTAATAGGCGGGAAAACACCGTGGATTTGATACGATGGCTGACGAAAAATACGCGAGTAACACGGCGGCAATATTTGGAGCAATCGAAAATTGCGCGGGATATTTCTCGGAGTGGAAAAATTATTATTTCTGAGCGTGAATTTACGGGATTGATAGTTGGGCGGCGGGACAAGATTTCGCTTCCTGTGAACGCCGCCGATGGTGTAAAAATTGATAAATTTGTGGCGCTTGATACGGGACATTTGTCGGTGTTGGACAGCTCAGAACTGGTTGCCGAATTGATATTGGCGGAATAATTATTTGCTATACTGTAGGTATGAGTAAGAAAGACGATAAAAAACTAATTGTTAATATGATTTCTGAGAGCGAATTCACCGTTCAGGGTCACGGTGTGCATACGGCTTATAAGGAAATTACGGACGCGCTGCGCAAGAGGAAGGACATTGATATTGAAGTGAATTCTGATCGTCCTGCTGACATTGTTCATATTCAGACTATGGGTTTGTATTCGTTTCGACATTTGATGAAAAAAGGTGGCAAAAAAGTTGTTTCTGCTCACATTGTGCCGGATAGTTTTATCGGTTCAATTAAAGGCGCGAAATATTGGAAGCCTTTGGGTCGAGCGTGGCTGAAATTCTTTTACAAAAAGGCTGATTTGGTTTTGGCCTGCTCTGGTATGGTTGCTGATGAATTGATAAATGATATGCACGTGCCAAAGACGAAAGTTCTTTACAATACGATAAATATGTCGAGATATAAGCATTCTGCTGCGGAGAAAAAGTCGGCTCAGAAGAAACTTGGCTTGAAAGATGATGATTTTGTGGTTATGGGAAATGGTCAAGTCCAGCCGCGAAAACGTTTGGATATTTTAATAAAAGCCGCCAAAGAAATGCCAGATGTAAAGTTTTTCTGGGTGGGAGGAATTCCGTTTAAGAATTTGGGTGCGGATTATAACGCCATGCAAAATATGATAAAAAATGCGCCAAATAATCTCACTGTAACTGGCGTTATACCTTTGGAGAATGTTCGTGACTATTATGTCGCTGCCGACGTTTTTGTTCTGCCCGCTATGCAGGAAAACCATCCTATGTGCGTCTTGGAGGCGGCTGGCGCTGGCTTGCCGATCATTCTACGCGATATTCCGCAATATAACGACACGTTTAAGGGCGACGCTGTTATGGCGAAAACGGATGATGAGTTCTTGGAGCTGATTAGTAAATTGCGCAAAGATAAGAAAGCTTATAAGAAAGCGCAACTTGGTGCTGAGAAAATTGCCGAGCGTTTTGATAGTAGTGCTGGCGCTGAGCGATTGGTCGAATTTTATCGATCGCTGATATAAATGGTATAATGGGGCTATTATGAGGATAGGACTTTTTACGGACAGCTACAGACCGTCCATTAACGGTATCGTTTACGTTGTTGAATCATTAAAGCGCGAACTGGAAGCTTTGGGGCATGAGGTTTATGTTTTTTGCCCAGCAAAGTCTATTAGTCCATCCAAGCAAGCCGAACTTCTTCACGAAGATGAAAATAGTCGAATAATTCGTTTCCGTTCAATTACGGGCGCGTTTTTTGATGATTACGACACGTCGGTGTTCTTCCCTCCTGTAGTGCAGCGTCAAATTGCTAATATGAATTTGGATGTGGTGCATATTTTTACGCCGTCGCAAATTGGTCTATTGGGCGTGAAGGCGGCGAAGAAAAATAATATTCCTTTGATTATTCAGCATTGTACGGATTTATATGAGTTCGTCGATCATTATCCTGCGGTTTTGCCGGGAGTTTTGGCGTTGGCGGGAGTAGTTTTTCCATTGTCGGTGAAATTGAACGGACAGGATTTGTTGGAAGTTGCCAAGCTTTATCGTCCGCGTAGTGGCGTAACGAAATGGAATAAAGATATAATTGAGCGTGTTATTACTATTTTATACAGCAAGGCGGATGCGGTGATTGCCCTGTCGCGTAAAAGCCGCGATCAATTGGAATCTTGGCAGACTGAAGATTACGCGTACAATGTTACTTTAATGCCAAACGGCGTGAATGCTCTTCCGCGGGCAAGCGTGAAACGAGTCGCGGAATTTCGCGAACAATGGGGTCTTGATGAAAAAGATGAAGTGTTTGGTTTTGTGGGGCGTTTGGGCGAGGAAAAGAATTTGCCAATTTTAATCCAGGCGTTTAGCGAGTTTATTGCCGAAGCTCGTCCGAAATCAAAGCTGCTGTTTGTTGGTGATTTTGAATATCGAAAGACTTTGGAAAAAATGGCAGCCGAGACGGATTTTGCGGATAGGATTATCTTTACTGGCGCCATGCCACGAGAAGATTTGGGCGTGGCGTATAAAGTGATGAACGTGTTTACTTTTCCTTCGCTTAAAGATACGCAAGGCTGGGTTCTTCATGAAGCTGCTCACGCTGGAAAGCCGATTGTTATTATTGACAAGGAAGTTTCAGAGGTGGTAAAAGACGGAGTCAATGGCTATTTTGCGGAAAATAATCCAGAAAGCGTAGCAGAAAAAGTAATTGCAATTCTAAAAAGCCCGAAGAAACAAGCGGAATTTAGTGCTGAAAGTAAAAAATTAGCCAACAAGTTTACGGAGCGCAGTCAAGTGAAGAAACTTGAAAAGCTTTATGAAAATCTGATTAAAGCACGCGAAAATCAATAAATTCTGAGCCTGGTTCGTAGTTAATGCGATTATCTATTAGAGATAAGTCGCCTGGTTTCTCGGTCTTGGTCGCGGCGTTTGATGGTTTGTCTTTTGTCGTAATTTTTCTTACCTTTTCCGAGCGCGATTACAACTTTAATGAATTTTCCATTGGTCAATAATTTGGTCGGGACAATTGTCATTCCCTGTTTTTTTGCTTCAGCGAAGTTGGCTAGCTGTTTTTTGCTGACTAGTAATTTCCGCGCCGAAGTGTCGACTGAGCGGCTATTTGCTTCTCCGCGAACGTTTAATCGCAGTGAAAAACTGGCGTTATTCAGCCATAATTCGCCATTTCTTAAGCTAACAAATGAACCCTTAAGCTGGACGTGACCTTCTCTGGCGGCTCGCACTTCCATTCCAGTTAAAACCAAGCCAGCTACAATTTCTTCGCCAAGTTCATAATCAAACCGTGCGCGACGATTGACGATATTTTGCGTAGCTGGTTTTTTAGCTTTTGGCTTTGACATGGATTATATTATAGCAAAACTTAACGCGACAGTATATTTAGGCTAGTTTGGTGCGGCTGAAATGTGACTTATGTTACAATATCTCAAGCATGATAGCCGACATTCACATTACTGAAAAAAGTTTTGGCGATAAGACGTTAATGAAAGACGTCAAGTTCAGTGTAGACGATGGCGAGAAAGTCGGCGTGGTTGGCCGTAACGGCGTTGGCAAGTCGACGCTGTTTGGAGTATTGAGCGGAAAAGATACTGATTATACGGGCGAGGTTATTTTTCGCCGTGGCATTACGGTTGCGACTACCGCTCAGGAACATCATGGTTTGGGTGATCAAACGGTTATGTCGTATATTCTTGGTGGACTTCCGGAATATTCCAAGCTAAAGAAAATCATCGATGAATATCCGCTGACTATGGGCGACAATATGCGAAAGATTGAAGAATATACACAGGCTCTGGAGCGATTTGACCAAAAAGGATTTTATCAAGTTGAAGAAAAAATTGAGCGAGAGCTGAGCAATTTTCAATTAGACGGTTATGGCAATCGGAAGATTTCTTCCCTGTCTGGCGGTCAAAAAAGGCTGGTGGAAATTGTTAAAATTATGCACTCGGAGGCGCATTTGGCGCTAATTGACGAGCCGACCAACCACATGGATTACGTTGCGAAACAGCAGTTTATTGATTGGATGAATTCGCAGCCACATCAAGCGATGCTAATCATTACACATGATCGCGATGTACTTGGGCAAGTTGATCGAATAGTTGAGATTAAGGACGGTCAAGCCGTGAGCTACCGCGGAAATTACGACGCATATTTGAAGCAGAACGCTCAAGCGACGACAGCTGGAATGAACAATTTTGAGCAGATTGAGAAGCGAATTGTTAACCTGAAACAAAAAGTTTTGGACTATCAAAGGCTTAAGGAAAAGTCGCGAAATCCTGGCACGATTCAGAAGTTTAAGCGCTTGGAAAATGAGGCGCGAGCGGAGCTGGAGGAATTGTCAGAAATGGAAAAGCCGACGTTTTGGATCGACAAAGAATCTGTCGGTCAATTGGACTATAAATCCGCCGAGCGTTACGGAAAATTCAAGTCGCGTAATATTCGCCTGAGCATGAAAGACGCTTCCAGCCGCAGTCAGCATGTGTTGGTTCGCGCGGAAAATGTGGCGGTTGGGATTGGTGAGCGGATATTGTTTGAAGATGTGAATATTGATTTGCGTGAAGGTGAAGCGATTGAAATTAGAGGTCGCAATGGCGCTGGTAAGACTACGCTGATTCGGATGATTTTGGCGTCGGGCAAGAGTTTTGACGGCGGTCCTGTTCTTTATTCTGGCGATATTTTCCTTGATCCGC
>CAUTVA010000025.1:0-5042 GCA_963541875.1 uncultured Candidatus Saccharibacteria bacterium | reverse complement strand
ATTTCGTCGTTTTAGATAAAAAGGATAGCGAAGTGGCTGGCAGTAAGGGCAATCTTGAGCGATTTTACAAATTGAAATTAGCTAAACGTTAAATCTAAATTCAACGACGTCATTTGGTTGCATGACGTAAGTTTTTCCTTCGGTGCGAATTTTGCCGTTTTCGCGAGCCTTAACTTCTGATTCTGCAGCGACTAAATCGTTAAAGTCGACAATTTGTGCAGCAATAAATCCGCGCTCAAAATCCGAGTGAATAACGCCTGCGGCTTGCGGGGCAGTCCAGCCTTTGTGAATTGTCCAAGCGCGAACTTCTTTTTCGCCCGCAGTTAAGTAGCTTTGTAGTCCGAGCGTATCGTAGGCTGCATGAATAAGTTTGGCGAGTCCAGTTTCCTTGACGCCGTAGCTTTCTAATAACTCTTTGGCGTCATTTTCAGATAAGCCCTTCAATTCTTCTTCCAGTTTTGCGCAGACAAAGACGGTTTTTGCGGGACTTACGAGTTCGGTCAATTGACTCTGTAGATCGGAATTGTTTAATCCTTCTTCGTCGACATTAAACGCATAAATTACTGGCTTGGCGGTAAGAAGGTGCAGGTCGGAAATTGCTTCAAAATCAACACCTGTCATTGCGGAAATTGGCACGCCTTTTTGTAAATTGTCAATTAAAGACTGCAGATATTCAACTTTTTGGCGAGCTTTTGGGTTTGCTTTAGCTTCTTTTTGAAGCTGGGGCAGGCGTTTTTCAAGAGTTTGCAAATCAGCCAGAATAAGCTCGGTATTTATAACCTCAATGTCTTTTTTAGGGTCGATTGGTGCTTCATCGTGGCGCAAAATCTTTGAATTCTCAAACGCACGAACAACGTGAACAATTGCGTCACATTCTCTGATGTTGTGAAGAAACTTATTGCCCAAACCCTCACCCTTAGACGCGCCAGCAACCAGCCCAGCGATATCAACGAAAGTGACGGTGGCTGGAATAATTTTTTGCGCATGATAAAGATCGGCTAAAATTTGTAGGCGATTATCTGGTACGGGAACAATTCCTGTGTTCGGCTCAATTGTCGCAAACGGATAATTAGCCGCCAAAATATCATTATTTGTTAAAGCGTTAAAAAGTGTCGACTTGCCGACATTTGGTAAACCAACGATTCCAATAGATAAACTCATATATTTATTATATCATCTGCGTAATCTTTGATATAATTATAAGCATGAGAAGAAAATACTCATTGCCTAAGGTGGGCATGCTGGCAATAGTAGTGGCTTTGGCTATTTCGGTAACGGCTTTTTTTATCTATACATATGCGGCGCCAAGCTCGCCAAATTGGACTTTATGGGGTGAATCTTGGGTAACTAAGAATTTTAATTCGGCAGACGCTGAAAATTACGGCTCTGATTGGAAGAGTGGGCCGAATAGATTAAGGAACGTAAAGCCCGGCGATACTGTCGACTGGTGGCATGGTATTCGTGTTCAGAACGGTCCTACGGATGATGTTATAGTTGGTGTTCAACAAGATGTCTTTGATCTAAGAACGAATCAGCCAATAGATAGCGATACGAGCTTAAACGGGCGAGGCGCTTGGCATAGTGAACGTTCTGCGAAATTTGAGAATAAATCTAAATGGAGCGATTATGCTTGGATTCGTAAATATAACCCAGCGGATTATCTCACTACCTCTATGGAGGCGCTGAATGGTAAATCTCGATTGGAAGATCTTCATGGCGAGCTTGGAGAAAAAAAATTTATGTATACGCGAGTCATCAAGAAAGAGGATATGGGAAAGCGCATTTGTCAGCGAGTTTATTGGAGCAAGGGGAGCGCTCGATCAACTGCCGGTTGGACGTACTCGTCTTACGCCTGTGCTGAGGTGCCGTATGATTATGATGTCGAACCTTCGGTGAATGTCAATTCAGATTACATTAACGCAGAAAGCGCTACTAGTGTTGATGGTATAAATGCTGGTTTAAGCAATAAAGGACCAGCTAAAACGCAAGGCTCTGCGTATGCACTTGCTAGGTTTATTTCTCGAGATACAGAAGTTTCGAGTATGGATGGAGCATCAATTTCATTAGCAAGCGGAACGACTCATGATTGGTCGTGCGCGGTTGTGCGATTGATAAAAGAGCAACATAGGGAACTGAATATTGACGGTAGTACATGTAAGGAGATTATCGGTAATGGTGGAAATAATCAGCTTAATGTTGGATTAACGACAATTGCGACTAATGCTACCGACACGCTTGGAGGTGTGAAGTTGAACTCCAATGACAGTTTATGCTATGTTGCGATGGTCAGTGGCTATAACGGTCTGGTTTCTTCGACAGATTTTAGGTATGCGATTAAGTGTGTCAAAACTTCAAAGAGGCCAAAAGTTCAGGTTTGGGGTGGAGATGTAAAGACAGATAAAGATGTAATTACCAGCACGACATCTAATACTATAATTGGACCAGACAGTCAGACTATTGTAGATAAACCTACGATGCAATCGATGGGGCTATGGGGTACAGGTTTAGATAGAAACGGTAATATTCTTAAAGGAGATAAGGTTGTTAATTCTAGTAATTATGGATATAAAGATGGTGATAAGTCGGATAAACATTGGTCAATAATTTGTTCGGAAGATTCATACGGAGGTAATGGTAATCAGAAAGCGTATAATAAATCCACCAATACAGCCGAAGATCTGCCAAATTGCCGAGGTAATGCGAATAACCTAACTAATGAATATGAAGCGAGAACTGCCGTAACGACTTGGTGGCGTGATGGAAGCGGACTTCATCAAAGTGAGGGTTTTGTTCCGTGTGATGCTATAGCAGATAAAAACTTGGTGGGAAAGTCTCCAATTATTCCGGGTAGTCCATATTGTCATCAGGGTGTTTGGGATGAGATCCCGAATGCAAAGTGGATTAGTATTAATAGCTATGGACGTCATACTTATTCCGACGACAAACCAGATCCTGCTGTAAAAAAATGTCTTTTTGTCACTGACTCGAAGATGTTGGATTGCGGAAATACTTATGTTTTTAGGTTAAAAAATGTTAAATTGAATGAGTTAAAAAATGCTAAAAAATTGAGTCTTAATTTTGCTGGTGCTGCCGATAATTATGTCAGGGTAAAAATAAACGGCTATGAAATGGATACCGTAGGAAATGCAGGAGGCACGTCTAGTGGTGTGCAGCATCAAGGTTGGGCGCTTCCAGGGTTTACGTCTGGTTCTCGATTTACTGCCGAAATGAAACCAGGTACTGTTTTGTATGGAGATGGAAATGTGATTGATATTTACGTTAAGTCCAACCCGTCTCATATGGGTTTGGTGATTAGTGATATATCGCTATCTTATACGATGGATCGCACTTATCAGAATATGTATGGCTCCTGGGGTGAATATGGAATTATTGCCAATGGTAATGCTGAATCAGCTTCAGGGGCTGGATTGTCATCATCATTTAATGGTCGCTCGGGTGTAAATCCACGCGATTACAACAAATTGACTTTCGCTAATACTCCAAAGTTTGGTAATTTCAGTAGCGCCAGTTCAGTCCCGGATAATTTTACTTTACCGTCGATTGGTGGGACGAGAGGTAATATCTCTGGCAATGTAGATGTGAATAGTCTAGCTTCGGGTGAATATAACGCTGGAAATGTAACCTTAACGGGGTCAAAATTAAGCGTAGGCAAGAGTATAGTCATAAAGTCCTCGGGTGTAGTTAGGATTTCGGGTGATTTGCTATACACAGACACGAATGATGTGCGCCAATTGCCACAACTAATTATCTACGCGAAGAATATTATTATAGAGCCTTCGGTTGGAGAAGTGAATGCTTGGTTGATTACGCAGAAAGACGGATATGTTAGTACTTGTGGTGTGGTGATTAATTTCGGAAGTTGGCTGAGTGGTGTTTCTGATGCTTCTTGCGGTAAACAGCTGAAGATTAACGGGCCAATTAAAACTGGACGCTTGTTCTTGCGGCGAACGTACGGTGGAAAGCATGCTTCATCTGCAAAGAATGATCCGAATATGCACCCTGGAACTCCAGCAGAAATCATCAATTTGAGGGCTGACACTTATATTTGGGCTTACAATAATTATCGAAACACTGGCGCGATCAGTACGATGAATGTTCGCGAATTGCCGCCAAGATATTAAAAGTTTGCAAATTAAAACGCTAATGTATATAATTATTATTAGTTATGAAATTAGCAAAAGGGTTGGGCGAATTCTTCGGACTGGACATCGATACGAATGCGGTGCGGGTGGTTCAATTGTCTCGTACTGGCACGGGATGGAGTTTGTCTCATTACGGTTATACGCCAGTTGATTCTAAGATAACGAGCGGTGACTCTCCAGAGTCTAAGCGACGCTTGGGTGAGGCTATTATGACTGCTGTTGGTCAGGCTGGAATTAAGACGTCCAATGTGGCTGTTGGATTGCCGTCAAATAAGACGTTTTCTACTATTATTGATGTGCCGAAAGTTCCTGAGCAAGAACTAAAGGCGATGATGAAGTATCAAATTGATCAATATATTCCAATGTCTTTGGATGAGGCAGAAGTTGACTGGGTGCTTTTGGGTGAAAGCTTGCACGCACAAAATCAGTATGAGATTTTACTGACAAGTACAGCGAAGTCTTACGCAGAAGAGCGTTTGGAGCTGGTTGAAAATCTCGGCTTCAATGTGATTGCCGAAGAGCCGAACGCTATTGCTATGGTTCGTTCTTTATCAGCTACCGATTCTCAGGATGCGCGTTTAATTATCAATATGGGCGAAAATTCAACGGATTTGGCGGTCGTCTATAACGGGGCGCCGCGACTTATTCGTATGATTCCGACTGGGCTTTCGTCTTTGGTCCGATCGGCGGTTCAGAATCTCAGTGTTCAGGAAGATCAAGCTCGTCAATTTATTTTGAAGTTTGGTTTGGCGCCGGATAAATTAGATGGTCAAGTACTAAGGGCGATTGATTCGACTCTCGATAATTTTTCTTCAGAGTTGGTGAAATCTATAAAGTTTTTCCAAACTCGATATCCAAGCGTAGCAGTTTCTGGAATTT
>CAUTVA010000024.1:0-5251 GCA_963541875.1 uncultured Candidatus Saccharibacteria bacterium | reverse complement strand
CGCGGAAGCAAAACGGATCACTGAAAACGCCTCGCCCAATCATAATTCCATTCACACCAGGATGTTTTCTGACAATTTCCAACCCATGTTCTCGGTCGCGAATGTCGCCGTTGATAGTCAGGAGCGTTTGCGGGGCAATTTCATCGCGCAGCTTAACAATCTCGTCAATCAATTCATAATGCGCCGCAACCTTACTCATCTCTTTTTTTGTGCGCAGATGAATTGTCAAATTCACGATGTCTTGCTTGAGAATTGTCGTCAGCCACTCTCGCCATTCATCGACGTAAGTATATCCCAGCCGAGTTTTTACGCTAACAGGCAATCCGGATTTTTTGGCGGCATCAATTGCGGCTATTGCTATGTCGGGTCGGCGGATCAGAGCCGCGCCACCGCTTTTAATGGCAGATTTGGCGGGACATCCCATATTGATATCAATTCCGTTAAAACCAAGTTTCGCGCAGTGCTTCGCAAAAGCTTCCATATCCCCTGGCTCGCCACCCCAGATTTGCGCAATAAGCGGCTGCTCATCGTTAGTTTTAATTAATCGCCCAGCTATAGCTTTGTCACCAGCGTGAACCCAGCCGGTAGCATTTGCGAACTCGGTGAAAAATATATCTGGCGCGCCAGCTTGTTTCACGACATGACGAAACACGACGTCGGTGACGGCTTCCATTGGTGCCAATATGAAAAATGGCTGCGGTAAATCATTCCAAAACGATGTCATCTCTGTTATTTTATCACAAAAAGGAGAAAACCCTATCTCGTCATCGAGATAGGGTGTGGGCGGGCTCAAGCGGTTCTGTTTGGAATTGTCCTCTGTGTTGAGAGGAAAACTCTACAAATGAATCTCGCGAGCCCAAAATTGGGAGGGAAGCAAAACGCCTTTGTTTTACTTCCCAGCGGACACAGCGGGACTCGAACCCGCAACCTCCCACTACGCCGACATCGTTGTCAACGCGGCGGGTGCTCTACCATTTAAGAGCTATGCGTCCTGTGATTCTTTTCTGGCTGGGGAATCTGACCCAGGGACGGACAGACGTCCTTTACTGACCGCGGAGATCAGTGGTTTCGGGGTCGCACAAACCCCGACCGTCAACGAAAGACAGAAGAGCTACTTCTTCAGTTCACCCTTCTGTGCCGCACGGGCATCATTGCCCATGCGACCCGCCTGTTTCGCAGCACGATCGTTCATCTCGCGCTGCTGTGGGGTTGCGTCACCCCGCTGCACCGCCTCGGCAGCCCGCCTGTAGGCGCCTGCCGAACGGTCCTCAAAAAAGAGGCTCATGAGAGTTTTTCACCCCCTCCCCGCCGCAAGTTGCGGCAGTAGAAAAGAGCTAACTCCCCTCTCAGATCATACTTTTGTGCGAAGCATGACCTGGGCTTGGTGTCATTCGCGACACCTCCCCGAGAAGTTAGCTTCGTCAACGAAAGCGTTTATTATAATAACACTAATTATAAAAAAACGCAACAATATACCAGAATATTTTTATATTTCGCCCGCCAGCAAGTCTTTTTCGAATTGCAACATTCCCTTATAATCCGCCGAATAGCCAGAAATATCCGGCAGATCTAAAGTGGTTATTTTCTGCCAAATAATCTCAATTAGTTGCGTAAATTCAGTCAGCTCTTCTCTGGAGAACATGTCTTCCAAACTAAGAATATCGCCAGTCTTTATGTCTGGCTCGACAAATTGCAATCGCCCGCCAGTAAACGTGAAATTGCCATAATCGCGTGAATGCTCGACCAGTAGCTGATAGAACATCAATTGCTGACGATATTTATGAAGTTTGATTTTCTCGTAATCAGACGAACCTTTCCAGGAATGCGCTGGCTTACCAGTTTTATAATCTGTCACGAACATAGTTTTATTCTGTTTATCAATATCAACGACATCAAGTTTACCAGTTAATCTAGCGTTATCTATAATTACGCCTTGGTTTGAAAAGTCTAATTCCGCTAAGTCCGTGTCGTGAAAATCTGAAGATTTGGCGTTTAAGAACACAGTCAAAGCCGACTTCCCTTTATCCAAATACAATTGAAAATCGTCTGCTGGCAAATGCTGACTCTCAAGGGATTTTTGGAAAAATTGGAGGATTTGTTCGGTGCTTGGCAATTGATGATCGGCGCTGAATGAGCAATGTGCTTGCTGAAGGCTACTGTGAATCGCGGTTCCGTAAGCTGCGGCGGAATTTTTGGCGGATGGAAAATGCAGCAAATTATTCAATAAGAAATTTTGCGGTCCGCCACGTGAAACGTCGAGGAAATTATTCAAATGCGTCGCGGAAAGTTTGTATGTTTCCAGCGCTGGCGCCAATAAATCCTTTAATTCTGGAACAATCGGCGAAGTTAGTCGCGTCGTCCAATCGGTTTCAGCGAGTTCAATTTGTTCGGCTGGATCGTCGCTGGTCGGAATGATAGTTGGCGTGCAATTCGTCAAGAAACTGGCAATTATAGTGTCGCTGCCAGAATCGTTGGTTTGAGAATAAGTCATGGTCAATGTGGTTTTGGCGCGAGTCATCGCCACAAAGAATAATCGAAGTCGTTCGTCGTAAGTGGCACCCGCTGGCTGAAGTTGGAGGTTTGCGGGATATCGGATAGCTCGGCTACGTGTGCGGACTTTTTCGCCCCAAGCGCTGTCAATTGCCCCAATCACGAAAACGTGCGGAAATTCCAGACCTTTGGATTTATGGGCGGTCATCAAATTTATGGCGCCGCTGAGTGAACTTGCGTGCGTGCGAATTTGTGTTAAGCGAGTTTTTGTCGAAATGTGCAGGTCAATAAACTCCAAAAAGTCTTCCAGAGTCGGGTTTTTGTCGGTGATTCGATCGCGAAGTTTTTGGCGTAAAGTACGCAAACTTTCCAGAATTGTCAGATATGCTTCTGGGTTTTTATCTAGCTTTTCTGGCGAGAAATAGAAATTGGCGAGAGAATTAACCTGAAGGTTGCCGCTTTCATCATTAGTTAAGCCTAATAAATTGTCCAATTGTTCTTCCAGCGGCAAATTCGGCACGTCCTTAGCGCGCTCCAAAAGCCACTCCGCAAATTCTTTAAATACGCTATTTGCCAACATACTTTCCAGCCACAATTGCCGATTTTTGTAAGCTTGAAGGCTCAATTTCCAGATGTCCAGCGCAGAAAATCCAAACGCTGGATGAGCCGTAATTTCCGGTAGTAAACTATTGGCAACGTCCAAATTATTCTGGCTAATCGCCACGACAGTTCGCGCTAATTTGTCCAGAATCTGAATTATATCTTGCTCCAAAATGTCGTCGTGACGCTCGTAATTGACAAAAAGATTTTCCTTATAAAGATGCGGAAGAATTTCAATGAGTTCCTTATGGTGGCGCGCAATAATCGTAATGTTTTCTGGCTTTTCGCCGTTTTTTATTAGCTCGGCAATTTGTTTGGCAATTCCCGCTCGCTCTTCGCTAGCAGATGAGAATTCTTGGATTTCGACTTTTGAGCCTTCGCTATTTGCGTGTGCAGTCAATTGTTTTGATAGACCGTCAATCGTGTTTTCTAATCGATCCGCGCCCTGAGTGATGACGTTTCGCGCCGATGATAAAATGTTTTCGGCGGAACGATAATTGTCGGTCAAAACGATGATTTTTGGGTCGTTATAATGCTGGCGGAAGCGCTGGATGTTGCCCACGTCTGCGCCTTGGAAGCTGAAGATTGCTTGGTCGTCATCGCCGACCGCCATGATGTTTGGATTATCGTCGTTCTCGCTGGTCAAATTGAACAGCAATCGTAATTGCGCCAAGTTTGTGTCCTGGAACTCGTCGACCATGATGAATTGGAATTGCTCTTGGAGATTTGCGCGCAGTTCTGGGTGAGATTCGCAGGCTTGAATAACGGATAAAATCATGTCGTCGTAGTCAAATAGCGAGCGCTCGGATAGAATATTTACGTATTTTTCGTAAACGTCAATTGCGGCGGATAATTTTTCTGCGGCGGTAAAATCTTTCAGGACAAATTCGCCATTGGCATTTTTTTCGCACCATTTATTTTTCCAAGCAGTCAGCGGCTTGGTTGAGTTTTCATCAATCGCTTCCTGGGCGGCGTGCGCAATGCTCAGCGCCAAAACGTTGGCGTATGGCGTGATTGAGGCTGGCAATTTTGAGTTTTTCTCGTCAGGGTTTTTGGCGGCTAAATTGGCAATTTTCTCAGCTATCGGCGCAAACAGCTCGATTGTCTTTTTCGATATTTTGGCGGAAAATACTTGCTGAATGTCTGGCGCGATTTCGGCAATTGTGCTTTGATTGTCCTCAATAATTGCCCGTAATTCCGACGGCGTTAAGCCGCTTTGCTTGAACTCGGAAATAATACGGATGAGGTCTTTAATATAAACAAATTCCCCGTTGTTTTTCGTGCTTAATGGATTTCGCCAATCAAGCCCTTCGAGTATTCCAGAAATAATTTGATATTGCGTCAATTCGTCAACCGGCTGAGCGTCGGCGCCACGGAAAAAATATTCACGATGTTGATTGATGATTTCTGTGCCGAAGCTGTGAAATGTATGAATCGCAATTTTATACGCGTCCTCGCCGATAATCTGACGGAGCCGTTGGCGCATATTTGTGGCACCACTTTCGGTAAACGTTAGACATAAAATGCTGTTCGGCAAAGTGTCGGTTTGTCTTAGGATTTGGGCAGTGCGCATACTTAGAAGCTCGGTTTTCCCCGTTCCTGGCCCAGCAATTACCAAAAGCGATCCGTGAATGTAGTCGACTGCTTGTCGTTGATTATCGTTTAATTTAGCGTAACGAGTATTGAAATCCATAGTTTTATTTTACCATGTTGGCAACCTTCAGAACGCAATATCAAAATTGCTATTTACAAAATTCGTCCAAGGCTATAAATTCAGTATTAAGAGGGTGAATGAAAAACATCCAGAAGATGCGTTTAAGGGTAAAAACCACTTGGATATTTCCCGTCAAGCAGTCGAATCGACCATGCAGGCTGGCTATTAGATTTCACATCTTTGCCATCTCGCGCACCTCATAAAAAAATGGTAAAATATTATCTATGAATAAGGCGACGTACGACGAGCTGGCGCTGGAGCGAATTGCTAAGGAAAAATTTGGTTTTCCAATTGATGTTCAGTCGATAATTTTGTGGCACGCTGATGTTAGTCGCACGGCTAAGGCGTCGGTTTTTTTGACGAATAAAAAGCAGCTGATGATGTACCTGGAAGCGACTTCGCCGTTGATTTTATCTGACGTTAAAAAGATAATTTCGCGAATGGGTA
>CAUTVA010000023.1:0-5460 GCA_963541875.1 uncultured Candidatus Saccharibacteria bacterium | reverse complement strand
GTTTAATGTCCAAAATGATATATTCGCCTTCGCTCAAATTGAGATTCGGGTATTGCTGAACTGATTTTTCGTGTTTTTGCTTCAGGTCATCGCTAATAGTAAACGGCTTCGGGTCAATATCCCTGGCAACATGTACGACTTGCGGTTCATTAGCATACTGACTACGTAATCGCGGATCAAAATTCTCCCCATCAATAATTTCTGGTCTTGCCGTCACATAAGAATTCGTCTGCGCCACAACCGGAGCTGGACGACCAGTCTGTGGTGGATGATGGTATAGTGGTCGACCATCAGCATCATACGCAACAGGCTGTGTTAAATCTTCTGACGAGGATGTTTGTGGATTCATGCCTATATTATAACACGACAGAACTTAAGATAGCCTTGTTTTTTGCCCATGGCGGCTCCTGTCTGGTTTTATTAAAACACAAAAAGCCGAAGAATACGATAACTATTTCTCCAAATGTCGCTTTGCCTTAATCGTCACTCGACGACCACGCGGTGTGCGCTCAATAAAACCAATTTGTAGCAAATATGGTTCATAAAAATCCTCAATTGTCGTCGCTTCGTCGCCAGTTAACGCCGCAATTGTTGTTAATCCAACAGGATTATCGCCATAATTTTCAAGAATCGATTGTAATAAATTACGATCAGCCGGATCTAAGCCCAACTCGTCCACTTCCAGCATTTCCAAAGCGTTAGTTGTAGTTTTTACATCAATTATTCCATCACCATTAACATCAGCGTAGTCACGAACTCGCTTAAGAAGCCTATTGGCAATACGTGGCGTCAAGCGCGCTCGCGTCGACAATAGATTCGCCGCTTCACTTCGAATTGACGACTCCAAAATCTTCGCACTACGCGTCACAATTTTCGCAATATCCTCTGGCGTGTAAAATTCCAAGCGATAAATATGCCCGAACCTATCACGCAAAGGTGCCGCCAAACTTCCGGTTCGTGTCGTCGCGCCAATCACCGTAAATCGCGGCAAATCCAACCTAATCGATCGCGCCGCCGGACCCTTTCCAATCACGATATCCAGCTTAAAATCTTCCATTGCGGAGTACAAAATCTCCTCCACTGATCGTCCCAACCGATGAATCTCATCGATAAACAGAATATCACCGTCCGACAGATTAGTCAGAATCGACGCCAAATCGCCCGCTTTTTCAATTGCTGGACCGCTAGTAATCCGCAGATTCGTGCCCATTTCATTAGCAATCACCGTCGCCATAGTTGTTTTACCAAGCCCCGGCGGACCATATAATAATACGTGATCCAGCGGCTCGCCGCGCTTTTTAGCCGCATCAATCGCCAAGCGCAAATTACGTTTTAATCTTTCCTGACCGACATACTCAGCAAAACTCTGCGGACGCAAACTTATCTCAATTCGCTGCTCTTCAGAATCATTATCATGCGAACTCGTATCAACTATTCTTTCAATTGCCATAAACTAATTATAACATTTATAGTACAATAGAATTGTCTACATCTAGAACTCAACGTTTCAAACGTATTGTTTACGCATATAATGGGCAGCCGTTATTCGAGCGTAAACTCTACGTTCTAGGTGTAGACAGCCAAATTTAACGGCTGTCCTTTTTATTGGGCAGCAGATCTCATAGGAGGGGATTATGGATAAAAAAGACAAAAAACCAGTTTTTAAAAAGTGGTGGTTTTGGATAATTGTCATTATTGTAATTGGAGGAATTTACGGATCATCCCAACAGGATAAAGGCACTGTTATAAGTTCAAACAACAGCTCTGTTTCTGACAATAAAAAAACCGAGAAGACAAATTTCAAAGTCGGCGAAACTATCGCTTTCGATGGCAAGGAGGTGACTGTTAAATCAATTGATCGCGACTGGAAATCAGATAACCAGTTTATTAAGGCTAAAGACGGAAAAGAATTCGTTAAAGTGAATGTGTCGATTGTCAACAAATCAGATAGCGAGCTATCATTTAATACGTTCGACTGGAAAATAGAAGATGCGAATGGCGCTATTGAAGGACCTAGCGCTACAGCTTTCACGACGAACGACAATCTGAACTCTGGCACTTTGGCGATCAACGGCAAAAAAGAAGGTTCTGTCATATTTGAAGTCGCGAAAAATTCCACGATTAAAATTCACTACCAGCCTTCATTTTGGTCAAATAAAAAGATAGTCATTGAGCCTTAGAAAATTTACCTATTCTTTAAAAGGGCGCTATCTTAGCGTCCTTTTTATTTCTTCAGCGCCTCAGTTACTCGCTGAGCTGTTGGTAAATTGACATCAACGTTTTCAAGCGCCTTAGTTGCATCTGCCAGCGTATAGCCCAGAGCCATAAGCGCTTCCAGAGCTTCATCTGAGGTGTTTAATTCAGTTTGCAGCGGTTCTTCCGCTCGGCCATAATGAGTAGGCAGACCAACTTTATCGCTCAAATCAACCACCACTCGCTCGGCAGTTTTTTTGCCGACACCAGTGGCTTTTTGTACAAAACCGCTGTCAGCATTAGCAATAGCGTTACGCACTTGCTCGGCATCACCCAAGCTCAAGATAGCCAGTGCAGCCTTCGGGCCAACCCCTTGAACCGTGATTAGCATTTCAAATAACTTTTTCGCCGCCAGACTAGAAAACCCGAACAACTCCTCAGATTGTTCGCGCACGTGATGATAAGTGTAAAATTTTACTTCTTGGTCTAATATCACCGCGTCAAAATCATTAGTCGCCACGCTAACTTCATATCCAACACCATGAACATCAATGACTAACGAGCCGTTAAATTTCTCAGCAACTTTTCCAAAAACATGTGCAATCATATTTCAATTATACCCGATTCATCGCTGCGTGTGTAATTGCTGCAGCCAAAGCATCCGCGCAGTCATCCGGCTTCGGAACATCCTTCAGACCCAAATTAAGACGCACCATTTCCTGAACTTGCTTTTTGTCAGCCTTTCCATAGCCAGTCAAAGTTTGTTTTATTTGTAACGGCGTATATTCAGCAATTGGCATTCCGGCTTTTCGCCCAGTCAACATCGCCACGCCGCGCGCTTCCGCCACAGAAATCGCCGTCGTAACATTACGCGCAAAAAATAGCTTTTCAATCGACATAACATCAGGATTTGTTTCGGCAATAATCTCTGTTAGGCTATCAAAAATATCTTCAAGCCTTTCGTCAATTGGCGTATGTGCCGGCGTCGTCACAACTCCCGCCGTGACCATCTTGAACTTGCCACGAGAAAAATCAATCACACCAAACCCCAAAATTCCCGTTCCCGGGTCAATTCCTATGATTCTCATGTAACTTATTATAGCAATTATTTACCGTTCGCGGATTTAATACTTTCGCGGATTTTTCGTACAAATTGCGAAATTTCCCATCGCCATTGCCACACGCCGTAACCGACAGCCAGTAAACTCACGCCACCAAACACCCACCAACCCCAAGTAGCGCCAGCGACCTGCTTAACTTCAGTAGCCGCCGAACCAACAGTTGGCATATTCGCAGATTTTATCTTTCGACATCGCTTAGTTTGTGGATTACGCTCAAATCCTTCTGGACATTCTTTTGCTATATCATCAGTGGAGGCAATTTTCTTACATCGACCCGTAGCTGAATTGCGGAATTGACCTTCTGGGCAAGGCTTCAAAGTTTTTGCCGCAGCCGATGCGATAGATCGACATCTGCCAGTCTCTTCACTACGATAATAGCCATCTTTACAAGGCGTAATAGTTTTTGCCGCTTCAATTTTTCGACAACGGCGAGTTTCCGGATGACGATATTGACCAACAGGGCAAGGACTTTCAGCGGGCGGGATGGCAATTTTCACACATCTACCCAACACGTTCCTCTCATAGCCACTCTGACAGTCTGGATATTCCTTAAAGATATTCTCAGAATTTTCAGTTATCATAAACGTTTGCATCCACTCATCATCAATCAAACTCCACGAAGAGCTTTTCGCTAACTTCTCATATTCAGCGGAATCAATTTTCGAGCCAGCCTCGTCTAATAAATAAACTTTTCCTTTTGTTTTTGGCAATTTCAGATTCGTACTTTTTATTTTGATCACTAAAAATTCGCCAGGATTTAATTCGATATCACCAATATTTTCACGAACGCCAGCATCGCCAACCGCCAATTTACAGCCTGTCGTAATGACGGTTTTTTCGCCAGAATTGATAATCTCAATGAATTGTTCATCAACATTCGACGCAATTTCACTTAGCTTCAGACCTTCACATTTATTCAACTCCTTTGGAGATTCAGGTTTGGGCTCTGGACTCTTACAATTCGGACGTGAATACGGCACAATTTCCTGATTGTCAGAACCTTTACTCGATAAAAAATCAGTGGAATTATTTTTCGAATCAATAATATTTCCATCAATAAAACAGCGCCAAACAATTTTCACACCGCCTTTAATTGGCGAGCCTGCAAACTTTGAATTACTCCCCCAGCCAACAATATCTGAAACCGACCCGTCCAAGCGCGACAATACGACCGATCCATCATTTTGAGCCAAACCTAAATTATTATCAAACTTTATGGCGCCCGCCAACGTCTTATCATTCGACAAAACCAAAAATCCGTTCGCCAAGATTACTTCATCTTTGAAAATTTTTCCAACGGTTTTAGCTCCAGATCCAGCGTAATACTCTATTTTCCAACCAGCCAAATTAACATTCTGATTTGTCGGATTATATATCTCAACATATTTTTTATCCTGACTAATCTTTGAAATTAATATCGGAGCATTTTCTTCTGTTTTTCCATCTGGATTATCTATTTTTGGCGGCTCAGATTCGGGATTTGGCTCAGATTTTAAAGACTCATTGGTGGCAGGATTTTCACTCGGACTATCCGTAGATGAATTCTCCGTTGGAGTCTCGGGCTTTTCACTTGATTGGGAGGGTAAATTGCTATCGATCTGCTCCTTATCGACAACTGAATCTTTCGCTTCCTCAGTCGATTTAAGACTATTATCAACAGTCTGAGCGTCATCAACTTTCGACTCTTGAGTAGTACTTGAAACACCTTCCGCCAAAACCAACGGCGACGGCATCATTAGTGCCACGGCTAGTATCATAAGTAGTGTGTTGCGCAAATACTTCATGCTCGCTCCTTGCTTATGGTTAATCATCTTTAGTTTAGCGTACTTTTTGTCAAATTAAAAATCGCCCCAGAAAAGGAGCGATTTCTTAAAGCGATAATTTTATTCCGCTGTGATATCCGCATTTGTATGAACATTCACAACGTCATCCAAATCGTCCAACGCATCAATCATCTTCATCAATTTCTGCGCAGTTTCCATGTCGGCAATTTCTATCGGCGTATTGGCAATATATCGTAACTCTGCATCTTTAACCTTCAATCCTTGTTCAACCAATTTATTCCGCACACTCGCCAAATCTTTCAACTCCGTATACACGATAATTTCGCCATCTTCCTCGACAGCATCTTCGGCGCCAGCGTCCA
>CAUTVA010000022.1:0-7440 GCA_963541875.1 uncultured Candidatus Saccharibacteria bacterium | reverse complement strand
TCCTGTAATCAATTTAACAATTTTATTCACTTTTCTAGACATAATTTCAGTATAGCTTGCGCGTCAAAAAAGCTCAAGCTTGTTGTATTTTTTACGAAAGCACTTGCACTTTTTATAAAAACGTCATAAAGTTAAATCAGCGAACGTTACAAAAATAAACACCACAAAATCGTATCTTTCGCTCTACGACAAATCCACCACAATTTTAAAAATACCCCGCTCTATGGGGTATTTTTCTTTGTCAATATCCGCGATTGTTCAGCGCGCCACTCGGCAATTTTTCCGTGGTGTCCGCTCAATAAAACATCCGGCACACGTAAACCTTTAAACTCCTCAGGTCGTGTATATTGTGGAAATTCCAACGTTTCTCCATCTGAAAAACTTTCAATTTCCGCAGACTTTTCGCCGCCCAAAACTCCAGGAATCAACCTAACAATAGAATCAATCATCATCATTGCCGCCAGCTCTCCGCCCGTCAGCACAAAATCGCCAATACTCCATTGCTCATCAACTAGTTCTAAAATTCGCTCATCAACACCCTCGTATCGCCCGCAAATAAATATCACACCTCTGTTATCATCGGCTTCTTCCTGGGCTTTAGCCTGCTTCCAGCGCTGCCCGCGCGGACTCATTAACACCACCTTCGCTGTTTCATCCTGAGATTTCGCAAATTCTACCGCTTTCCATAACGGCTCAACCATAAGAAGCATTCCGTCACCACCACCATACGGCGTATCATCCACCTGACGCCGCGGCCCCAAACCAAACTCCCGCAGATTCACCGTCGTAAGCTCTACAATACCGTCTTTCTGAGCCTTCCACATCATGGAGTTGTTAAAAACTCCCGTCATCATTTCTGGGAAAAGCGTAATTACTTGAAACTTTCTCATCTGTTACAGTGTACCAAGTGTTGACTTTTTTGTCCAGGTATGATATGTATATATTAACTTCTACTCAACCGAGTAGAAGTAGCCCTTAGAGGAAGAGAGAGACGTCATGTCTTGTATCACCGAGAAAAACACTAACTGGTCCGCGGAAGGTTCTAATCTCTCCATCAAAATGGAGGAGCACACTCTGGAAATAAACGCGTGCACCATACCTCGTCGTGGTTACAAAAATCACATCGAGGACTTAGTACGGGAACATCTCACCCCCTACTCCGACTCCGGAGATATTAACCGAATTGAAACTCTGAAGTCTGATTTCGATGAAGTTACCGGCTTCGCAGTCTACGCCGGAGACACCATGGTGCTCAAGGTAGTACCACGGTCATGGAGTAAGGGGAAACCCGCCAAAACCGGAATAGGAGTCGAGATCTGGCCTGTTGTAGAACAGGTAACCGAATCTAAGCGACTTGCAAGCGCTTTCGAGATAATCGCCAAGCTAGACGAACCCTACGTCCTGTTCTGGGACGGAGGACATTGGTCGATTAAAAGGGTTTTCTAACGCCCGCCGAAAATAGCTCGTTGAGACATCAAGTCTCGACTTGAGTACGTTTTCGGCGGGCTATTTTCATGTCTTTTTACAGAAATTATTTCCCACCAAAAAACCGCCCCACTAAGGACGGTTTTTTAGCACAAATAAGGCTCTCAATGGCTACCCATTGTCTCGCATAGAGCTGTTCTCGCATAATGTCTGTGCTTGAACTGGTTCTAATTATATATCAAGATCGTCGAGTTCTGCAAGCTCTTTTCTGGTGTTTTCTGCGTAAGATGATTCATTTTCCACAGCTTCATCTGTTGAGTTATCCACAGAAGCATTACCGTTATAATCATTTTCTTCGCGTGCGCCAGAAAAACCGTCATTGTTAACAATCTTCAAGTTATATCGAGCGTCATTCTTTGCGCCCAAAGCTCGCAGAAGCGTACGCAAGCTCTGTGCCGTACTACCGCGCTTACCAATAACTCGACCCAAATCTGCTGGATTAACTGTCAATGTTAGTAAAACGCCTTTTTCATCAATTGTTCGGTCTACTACGACGTCCTCTGGATGTCCAACCAACGCCTTTACAGTATATTCTACAAACTGCTGATCTATTGTTGACATTCTGCCCCTCCTCCTGGAATTAAACTGTATTTTCATTATACACGAGCAGTTTACGCCGTGCAAACTTTAATTATTTCTCGCCAGATTCTTTATATTTAGCAATTGCAGCACGAGCAGCTTGCTGTTGAGCAACTTGCTTAGACGGACCAATACCTCGCCCCATCATATTATCGCCAACAAAAACCCCAAGAGTAAAGACTTTATCGTGATCTGGACCTTCTTCACTCAAGACTTTATATACCGGCGTTTGATTGTCAACCCGCTGAGAAATCTCCTGCAAATATGACTTCGGATCACGCCAACTGCCCGACTCCAAAATTCCATCCAACTTAACAATTATATGCTTGTGAATAAAATCGCGAGCATCGTCAAAGCCACGCTCCAAATAAATCGCGCCGATTACCGCCTCAAACGCATTAGCTAAAATCTGTAAATGCGCTCGCTCTGAGCCATTCTTCTCGCCCTTTGACATACGAATCAGCGGACCATAACCCAATTTATCGCCAGCATCACCAATACTTTCCGTTCGCACCAAAGCTGCCCGCCAAGCAGTCAAAATTCCCTCTGGCTCGGAAAAATGCGTAAACAAATATTCTGTTACCGCCAATTCCAAAACCGCATCACCTAAGAATTCCAAACGCTCATTGTGGTGATGAACGGATTTTCGATGCTCATTCACATAGCTACGGTGAGTCAAAGCTGTAATCAGCAAATCCAAATTCGTAAATTCAAAACCTAATTTTTCGCGCGCAAAATCTTGATATGGCGCAGTGTTCATTCCGTTCATTTATAAATTCTCCTGTCTAATTCGTTTCATCGCCAAAAGAATCAGCTTGCCAATATCTTCATATTCAACTTCATCCAGCGCCTCATGAAAACTAAACCATTTAAGACCATTCATCCACTCTTCCTTTTGGAGTTTCTCATTAGGGTCCAACGCCTTAACTAGATAAACTTGCGTTGTCATCAATACCAATTTATCGATTCGACGATAACGAAAATTCACCTTTCCCAGCCAACCGTGCAGTTCAATTTTCTTCAGTCCAGTTTCCTCGCCAATTTCCCTACGAGCCGTCACTTGAGCTGTTTCACCTGGCTCAATGTGTCCTTTCGGAATTGTCCAGCGGTCGCGAGCGTCTTGATATAGCAAAAATTCCGCCTCGCCCTTTTTATTACGACGAAAAATCACGCCACCAGCAGTTGGTTCGCGTACAATTTCCTGAATCAATGGCTTCTTGCTGCCACCAAAATATTTTTTTATCTTATCAAAGTTGCTTGTTCTCACTGTCGGACTCCTCCACGAGAGTACGGAGTGCCGTGCCAAGCACGCCATTCACAAACTTACCCGAGTTATCCGAACCGAACGCTTTTGCTAATTCTACTGCCTCGTTAATCACCACTTTTGGCGGAACGGTATCTGCACAATATAGCAATTCATATAAACCAATTCTAAGTACCGCCCGATCAATTCGCGGCAACTGACTAATAGGCCATTCTGGCGCCAATGGCTGCAATTTCTCGTCCAATCGACTCTGCGTCGAAAGTACGCCGCTGATCAAATTATCGATAAATTCAATATCGTCAACTGATGATTTATATTCAGCCAAATTACGCTTTAAAATAGTCTTATAATCAACATCGCTATCACCAACCTCTTTGCGAAATTCATGTTCATAAAGTGTTTGCAGTGCGACAATTCGTCCCAAATGACGGTTTGATGCCATTATTAAGCGTCCTGTTCGTAATTATTATTTTGTTGTTTTACCAGTTTCACGCTTGGTTGTCTTCACCTTAACTGGTGAAGTTGCGTTAACACGACGTGCCAATTTTAATACCAAGTGACTGCGACGAAGACCAGTTTTACGTGGGCTACTCTGTTTCTTAGGTTGTGCCATAATTTATTCTCCTCTTTTAGGTTGTCATAAAACTTACGTACCATTATACCTTTTTTATTGGACAATCTCAAGAGCTTGCCTGCAAATTAGATAATGATACTAACTTTTTACAATAATAAAAGACAAATCGAGATAGATTATTTCCTAGACCACGATATTCACCAGTTTGTCTGGAACATAAACCATCTTTTTAGGTGGTTTATTGTTTGTGAACTTCTGAACATTCTCATCAGCTAGAGCTGCCGCTTCAACGCCCTGCTTGTCCATATCACTCGGTAGTTCAAGTTTCGCGCGAAGCTTGCCGTTCACTTGAACTATAATAGTAATCGTATCGCTCTTTAGATATTTTTCATCCCACTTCGGCCAGTGACCAACATGAACCGTATCGCCATGACCCATTTCATGCCACAATTCCTCTGTGATATGCGGAGCAAAAGGCGCCAAAATCTGAATCAAGCTTTCTAATGCAAATCGCCATTCATCTGACATGTCAATTCCGTGCGATTCTTTTATCTTATACAGACCATTGACCATTTCCATCATCGAAGCCACGGCTGTATTAAACTTCTCATCTTCGATGTCGCGAGTAACTTTTTTAATCGTCAAATGAGTTAGCCGCAATAATTCTTGGGCTGTTTTTTCATCCATCTCAGGAGAATCACTTGGATCGTTATTATTATCAACGAACTCCTGAACCAAATTCCATGCTCGATTTAAGAATCGATAAGTTCCCGGAACGCCACGAGGATCCCATGGTGCGTCCATGTCATAAGGCGCGATGAACATTTCATAAACTCGCAGTGCATCGGCGCCGTATCCACTGTCCATAATCTCCATTGGATCAATGACATTGCCCTTAGACTTGGACATTTTCTGACCATCTGGAGCCATAATGTACGCATTGTACATCATTCGCTTAAAAGGTTCTGGAGTCGGAACGAGACCGAGCTTATAGAAAAATCGCATCCAAAAACGACTGTATAGCAAGTGAGCCACGGCGTGGTCGGCACCATTGTAATAATCAACCGGCATCCAGTGGTTAATTCTCTCAGGATTCCATGCTTCATTATCGTTGTGCGGGTCGAGATATCGCAAGAAATACCAGCTAGAGCAAGCATAGCCGTCCAAAGTGTCAGTCTCGCGTCGACCTTCTACCCAATTGTCGCCATCAGGCTTGTTTTCTGTAATCGGCACAGTTTTTCCAGTTTCAACATCCACCCAGACTCGCACCCAATCATCAACCTGGGCCAAAACGGAAGTATTACCGCCCGTTGGCTTAAAGTTCTCCACCTCTGGCAAAATCACTGGCAAGCACTCATCAGCCACGGCAATTGGCGCACGACCGTCAACATGAACAATTGGAATCGGAGCACCCCAATAGCGCTGACGAGAAATCAACCAATCGCGCATTTTATACGTGGTTTTGCTTCGCCCAGAATTCTGCTGCTCCAGCCACGCAACAATTTGCTCGCGAGCATCCTCACTCCTGGTACCGTTAAATTGTCCGGAATTTATCAGCTCACCTTCACCAGAATAACAACCAACATCGGCTGAATGCTCAGGCTTATCAATAACTTGGATAATCGGTAAGTCAAACTTCTCGGCAAACGCAAAATCGCGCTCGTCGTGTGCTGGCACCGCCATGACTGCGCCGGTTCCATAGCCGCCCAAAACATAATCCGCCACCCAGATTGGCAATTTTTGACCATTAACTGGATTTATGACATAACTGCCAGTAAATACGCCTGTTTTCTCTTTATTCTCTTGACGTTCAACATCAGATTTTTGTTGCGAAGCTTGGATATACGCTTCAACCTTCTCGCGCGTGTCAGAATTGACCAACTGAGAAATCAGAGGATGCTCCGGTGCCAAAGCTACATACGTCGCGCCAAACAACGTGTCAGGACGAGTTGTGAAAACTGTAATCTTAGAATCTTGACCACTGACTGCAAACTCAACTTCCGCGCCAACTGATCGACCAATCCAATTCTTCTGCATGGTTTTAACCATTTCCGTCCAGTCAAGCGCATCGGTTGCCTCTAAAATTTCATCTGCATACGCCGTAATTCGGAAGAACCACTGCTTAAGATTGCGCTTGGTTACAGGATTGCCGCAGCGCCAACATTTACCACCTTC
Source organism: uncultured Candidatus Saccharibacteria bacterium (assembly GCA_963541875.1). GTDB lineage: Bacteria > Patescibacteriota > Saccharimonadia > Saccharimonadales > Saccharimonadaceae > Nanosynbacter. The sequence goes on along the minus strand of CAUTVA010000022.1, from coordinate 1,363 downwards.
AACCTGTTCGTTAGCAAGCACTGTGTTATCAATTTCGCACCACCATTGCGGCTGCTCTTTTTGATACGCCAAATCATGCTTATACAATTGCGTAAAAATCCACTGAGTCCATTTGTAATATTCTGGATCAGCTGTAGAAATTTCTTTTGTCCAATCATAACTAAACCCAAGTCGCTTCAATTGTTCCTTAAAGTGAACTTTCGCCTCATCGTGCGCTACACGTGGCGTTTTTCCGACTTTAATAGCATAATTTTCAACCGGCAAACCAAAGCTGTCCCAGCCGATTGGATGATAGACGTTATAGCCCTGCTGACGCTTGAATCGCGCCTTGATGTCGGCAAATTGAAAAGTGCGACCATGGCCAATGTGAATTCCCGCCCCCGTAATCCCCGGAAGCATGCTCAAACTGTAATATTTCGGCCGGGTCGTGTCATTAAAATCAACCGTGTAAGTGCCGTCAGCCTCCCATTTGTTTTGCCATTTTTGTTCAATTTCTGTCGGATTATAGCGTCTCATATCTGTAATTATAGCAAATAATCCCGCTCATTACGAACGGGATTATTATTAAGCAATTAAACTATCGTCTAGTCGAGGTTGATGACAATCCGCTCGAATATCCGCTCATAAAACCTTCTACAAACTCTTTCAAGCTTTCAGCGTCCGACGGCGCCTTAATTTCCTCAGACTTGTTCATATTAATGTCAAATGAAATTTCTACAGAAGCCTTCTTGCCATCACCTTTCAACTCCAAGGCCTTCAGTTCATGAGATGACCTATCAACCCACACCTTCAATGAAGCCGTGTCGATAGATGATGATTCACTGCTCTTGTAGCTATTAGATTTTCCACACTTACTGAGCGCCTTGCCTGCTGATGAATTTTTAAACTCATCATTAAATTTCGACAATTTACTGTTATCACCCTGCAGTTCAAAACCACGTCCACCATTACGATCGCCAATCTTTGAGTCTTTTATGGTGAAGAAGCTATTCTTTTGATAAAGTTGAGCTACTTCCTTGCGGACACTTTCGTCACTTTGAATTTTCTTTAGAGCATTAATTCCACACTTATATTCATCACCAATTTCATCTGGAGATACTTTCATCCATGTATTATTCATTTTATCTATCTCAGAGCTCATCTTTCTCAAAGTCTGATCACGATAAATTTCTATTTGAGCCCTTGATGCCTTGCCGCCAGACGAAGACTCCATAACTATTTCAAGCAAAGTGCCATACAAGTCCTTAAAGTTATTTATCTTCACATATATTGTCCCATCATCGCCAAGAACCATATCACCATCTAGTGGAATACTCTTTTCTACCCCTTTGATATTAAGCTTAGCGTCAATATTCGCCTTTGA
>CAUTVA010000021.1:0-7786 GCA_963541875.1 uncultured Candidatus Saccharibacteria bacterium | reverse complement strand
GTCAAATAAAACTGTTAGTTTCATCCCTCGGTGGCATTTTTACACTTGTTTTACGTCAAGTCGCCACTGTCTTTGGTAATGTTCCTTAGAATTGTAGCAGAAATGACAACGAAAAACAAGAGTTATGGCAATTATTTTCCAGCCGATTCAATCGCCTTATTTATTGCATTTTCGCCTAGTAAAAATCCCGCCAGAATTGACGGGATTAATTGCTGGGCTGTAAAGATTACAAAGAGTTCTCTACCTTAATGCCAGGGCCCATGGTTGTAGCGACTGCGACGCTCTTAATGTAAACACCCTTTAAGCTGGATGGCTTTTGAGAGTTTAAGCTGGTTAAGAATGCGCGTGCGTTTTCTGTCAATTTTTCAGTACCGAATGATACTTTTCCAATTGACAAGTGAACGATGGCTTGCTTATCAACGCGGTATTCAACTTTTCCGGCTTTTGCTTCAGAAACGGCTTTAGCGACGTCAGTAGCGACAGTGCCAGACTTTGGATTTGGCATCAAACCGCGTGGACCAAGCAAACGTGCGTACTTACCAAGCTTTGGCATGTACTGTGGAGTTGCGACCAAAATGTCGAAGTTCAATTCTTCCTTGTCCAATTGGCTTAGGAATTCTTCGTCACCGATGATGTCAGCGCCGGCTTTTTTAGCGGCAGCATGCTCTGATTCTGGTGCGAAAACAGCAACTCGAACGTCCTTACCTGTACCGTGTGGCAATGCTACGGTTGAGCGAATGTTTTGGTCAGCTTGGCGTGGGTCAACACCTAAGCGGATGTGGATTTCAACGCTAGCGTCGAACTTAACTGGGCTGGTTTCAGTAGCCAATTTCAAAGCTTCGTCTAAGCTGTACAATTTGTTCTTTTCAACGTTTTTTGCAGCGTCTTGATATTTTTTACCGCGGCGCTCCAAGCGTGGACGAGTAACTGGCTTTGGACCTTTCTTTACGTGAGCTTCAGCGTCGTCTGATCGTGGAGTAGTGTCGCCAGCTTCCTTGCGAGCTTCCTTCTCTGCTTTTTCAGCGGCTTCGTCAAGAGCTTTTTGGCTGCGTTTGCCAGATTTAGCGACAGTAGCTTCGCGCTCAGCAACAACGTCTTTGTCTTTGTTGTCGTGAGATTTGCTTGCGTCTGTAGCTTCTGCAATTGCTGCTTCAATTTCAGCGATTGTGTTTTTCTCACTGACTTCTAATTTTAATTCTGCTGCTTTTTCTAGCAACTCGGCTTTCTTTGCCATAAAAAATCCTTTCTGTGGTGCGAACGGCAATTTGTCATCTTAACAAATCAGCCTCCCAACATTGATTGATAATGTTGAAATTATACCATATTTTTAGAGATTGAGGCAAATGTTTGATTTTATGGAGAAGAATTGTATAATATTTGTACTATGAGTGAAGTTTTAAGTAGACCAGATGATAATTTTGAGAAAATATTTGAGGGAATGGTACGTGGAGTTACTCCGTCTTGGGAGAAGGAAGATGACGATATATCCGTCCCGGAACAATGTAAATATTGCCCGATAGCAACGGCGGCGCTACGTAAATTTAATGAATATAAGAAAGCAGTAGGCGAACTCCTGAGAATGGCGTCGGCGGAAGAGGAGGAAATCGTAGTAGTTAACATGCTTACCGGTGAAAGATTGTCTGAAGGAGCTACTGATCATGTTTGTGAAATAACTGGTGAAAAGTTAAACGAGTTGGATAAAATAAAAGAAGAAATCGTAAGGCTTACTAATGAATGCGAAGGACCTTTTGTTCTTGTGGGGTATGATGGTTCTCGGGTTGTGAGCGTCACTACGTGTGGTAGTTCTGAAATGTTTAAGACAGGTCTGGATCCGCAATATGAGCTAGTGAGAGTACAGCGCTACCAGGAGGAAAATAAAGATTAACATATAATTGCTGTTTTTGATAAAATAGTAATTATGGATATAACAATTACAAACATACAAGCAAGGCAAATTTTAGATTCGCGTGGAAATCCGACGGTTGAGGCGGACGTGACTTTGAGCGACGGTTCGTTCGGTCGTGCGGCTGTTCCGTCTGGTGCAAGCACTGGCTCTTTCGAGGCTGTTGAGCTTCGGGACGGCGAGTTGGCGTTTGGCGGTAAAGGCGTGCTTCGTGCGGTCGAAAATGTCAATGGTGAGATTGCGCAGGCTTTGAAAGGTTCTAATCCGTTCGACCAGGCCGCAATTGATGAAAAAATGAAGAGTCTGGACGGTACGCCAAACAAGGCGCGTTTGGGTGCGAATGCGATTTTGGCGGTGTCGCTGGCTGTAGCGAAAGCTGCTGCTAAGTCGCGTGGCGTGGAGTTGTATCAATATGTCAATAGCTTGGCTGGAAATCCTACAATGTGCCTGCCGATGCCGATGATCAACGTGATGAACGGCGGTCAGCATGCGTTGGGTGCGACTGATTTTCAGGAATATATGATTATTCCAACTAGCGCGGCAACTTTTGCAGACGCAGTTCGAATGAGCGCGGAAGTTTTTCACGCGTTGGCAAAAATCCTGAAAGACGAAGGCTATCCTACGACGGTTGGCGATGAGGGTGGCTATGCACCTCATGTCAGGAATGGTAATATGGAGCCTATTTTGTTGCTATCTCGCGCCATCGAGCAGGCTGGCTATAAATTAGGCGTGGACTTTGGTTTTGCGCTGGATGTTGCGGCGAGCGAGCTTTACAAGGACGGCAAATATAACTTGGCGACTGAACACCGAATTCTGTCGGCTGACGAAATGATTCGCACGTATAAAGCCCTGTTGGAACGTGTCCCTGTTCTCTCGATTGAAGATGGATTGAACGAAGAAGCTTGGGAAGATTGGGAGAAAATGACGGCTGATTTGGGCAATTTTGCGCAATTGGTTGGCGACGATCTTTTGGTGACGAATGTCGAGCGATTGAAGCGCGGAATTGAAGAAAAGGCTGGCAATGCGATCTTAATCAAGCCGAACCAAATTGGCACATTGACTGAGACGATTCAGGCTGTTTTGATGGCTAAGAATGCTGGCTGGAATACAGTGATGAGCCACCGATCTGGCGAGACGGAGGACGTAACGATTTCTCACTTGGCGGTCGGTTTGGGCACGGGTCAAATTAAGACTGGCTCAATGTCGCGGTCAGAGCGAATCGCTAAGTACAACGAGCTGTTGAGAATTGCGGAAAAGCGTCCAGATTTGGAAATTGCGCATCCGTTTGTAAAGTAACTCGCGCAAAAAGACTTCCCCGTAATTCAGAGGAAGTCTTTTTTTTATTTGGCGATTTTTCGAGGATTATCTTCTTAAAAACTCAATTTCCCCGCCCCCGTTGATTCGGACAATTTGCGACGGTTGAGCGTCGGCGACTTCTCCAGAATCGACATAAATCGACACTAATTCGTGGAAGTAATTTATCGCTTCGGTGACGTTCTTTGCCGGTTCTTCTCCCGATGGATTTGCACTGGGCGCGACCAAAAGACCGACGGCTCGAATTAACTCCGCCAACGGAGATTCTGGCACGACTCTGAATGCTAATGTTTCGCCGTTCCTCGGAAGATGTGGCAGAAAATTAGGGCTCACTTTGGTGGCGATTGTTGTTGGTCTATTTTTGGAGATTTCTTGATATTTGTGTTTGATCGACGGCGTGAGATTAGGAATGTCGTCAATATCCGCAACCAAAATAATAACGGGTTCATCCAAAGGGCGCCGTTTAACTTCGTATAATTTCTCGACGGCTTTTTCTGAATTGGCAGCGGCTAATACTCCGTAAATCGTATCAGTTTTAGCAATTATCAATTGCTCATTTTTAAGCGCGGAGATTACACTGTTGTCTAAAATATTCTTCACAATCATTTATTTTACCATAAAATAACCCCGAGAAGTTCGGGGCTATTTTGCTAAAGTTCTGTAGCTTAGTCGACGACTTCAACGCCCATTGAGCGTGCTGATCCGGCGATAACTTTCATTGCGCCTTCGATGTCGATTGCGTTCAATTGGTCTTTTTTCGCCTCAGCGATTTCTTGCAATTGTGCGCGAGTAATTTTACCGACCTTGTCTGAGTGTGGCTTGCCACTGCCCTTTTGGATTCCAGCTTTCTCGCGAATCATATCGTCAACTGGCTGACCAAGTGAGTTCCAAGTAAATGTTCGGTCTTCGTAAACTTGAATGTGAACAATTACGTCCTTACCCATCATGTCTTTTGTAGCGTCATTGAATGGATTAATGAAGTCCATCATATTTAGTCCCCACTGGCCAAGCGTTGATCCCACTGGAGGACCTGCTGTTGCTCGACCGGCTGGAATGCGTAATTTCAAATTACCAATAATTTTCTTTGCCATAGTTCTTCCTTATAGTTTGTAGTGCGTAACTCGAATATTATATCGAAAAATGCTTAAAATTGCAAGCTAAACTTTTTTAACCTGCAGGGCGTCCAACTCGACTGGAGTGTCGCGACCAAACATGCTGACCATAACCTTCAAAGTACCCTTAGACGCGTCAATTTCGCTCACGGCACCATCAAAGCCTTTGAACGGACCATCGATAATTGAAACAACTTCGCCCTCTGAGAAGTCAATCTGATGCTTTGGCTCCTCAACGCCCATTCGCTTCTTAATCTTCGCAATTTCTTTTTCAGAAACTGGAGTTGGCGTAGTGTCGGCACCCACAAATCCTGTAACGCCTGGCGTGTTGCGGATGATGTACCAAGTTTCGTCGGTCAATTTCATCTCAACCAAGACATAGCCTTGGAAAATTTTAGCTTCAACAATTTTACGCTTACCATTGCGAATTTGGATCTGCTTTTCTTTTGGCACAATAACGTCAAAAATCTTATCAGCCATGTCCACACCGTTGATTCGTTGGCGAATTGATTCAGCAACTTTTTCTTCGTAGCCAGAATAGGTATGAATTGCATACCATTGCTTACTGTCGTCATATCGTTTTGAACTCATAATATCTCCTCTATTTCAAAATTTGGTTAAAGCCCCAGTTGAATGCGGCGTCAAGTAGTAAAATTAGAACGACAAACACAAAGGTAAAGATGAGAACTGCTGCTGTCATTGCCCAAGTAGCTGAACGTGTTGGCCAGCGAACTAGCTTCAACTCTTCCCAAGCGCCCTTGAAATATCCAATCAATCCACCTTTTTCGCCAGATTTTTTAGACGTTTTTGTGGTGATTTTTGTTGGTTTATTGATTTTTTTCGCTACAGCTTTTTCTTTTTTTGGCGCGTCGTCAGTAGCCTTGATTCGACGAACCGTAGTTTTGCTGCTTGCCTTGCCTTTCTGTGCCATATTTTCTCCCAATTTAAAAAGTCTGTTTTTCACAGACTGTCAATAGTCATTGTAATTCATCCGAGTCAAAAAAACAAGTTGGCCGAATATTATTTGTCATTATTTTTGAACTCTTTTAGCTTGAACCCGAACGTCGAGCCGTGGTTTAATCGGCTTTCTACTTCAATTTTACAGCCCAATTTCTTCGCCAACTTAGCGGAAACGTATAGACCTAATCCCGTGCCTTTCGTCTCGCGAGTTCTATAATCTTCTGCGCGGTAAAACTTGTCGAAAATTTTTGCTATGTCAGCTTTGCTAATGCCAATTCCCGTGTCAATAACCTTGAAGGTGATTTCGCCAGATTTATTTTTCTTGATTGATAAAGTTATAGAGCCTTTTTGTGTATATCGAATAGCGTTGGTAATGAAGTTTTGGAGAATTTCCTCCAGATATAAACGAGAAACTTTAACTACACCAAGTCGCCCGCCGATATCCAAATTGAAAGCCAAACCTTTCTCGCTCGCCTGAGGTGAATATTCAGAATTTATCTGAGCCGCCAATTCTGTCACGTCAATTATTTCCGTTTCATCGGCTACTCCTCGCTCGGCGCGCGATAGCGTACTGAGGTCGTTGATCATTCGCGCTAAGAATAAAATTTGCTTATGAGATTCGTCAATGGCTTCGGGGATTTTACTGGTCATTTTACGCTCGACCAGTAATTTGGCGTTACTCAGCGAACCTTCAGCAATAGCAATTGGCGTGCGTAATTCGTGACTAACTACGCTAATAAACTCATCACGCTCCTCTTCGAGACTCTTCGTTTTTGTGATGTCGCGCAAGATAAGTACATATCCGTCCGGCGTCATCTTGTCGCCGCCTTGAACTGGCGCAAGCGTAACTTCCAAGCGAATATAATCGCCATCTTCGATTTTCATTAGAATGTCGTCGCGCTGGCGAATTGCGGAAGATTTGGTAAGTTCCTTAAAAATGTCAATCGGCTTTTTATCTGTCGTTTCAAGGTTCAGCACTTGACTGATATGTTCGCCGTTAATTCCGCTGTTCGTATCAATTAAATTAAGTGCCGCCGAATTGTACGTATTGATAATTCCGTGTTCGTCCGTACTGAGAATCGCGTCGGTAATATTATTGATAAGCGTGATCATTCTTTGGTGTTCGCTGAGGCTTTTTTTATCATTTTTACAATCAGATTTATCGCTAATTTCCGACAATATTTTATGTAAAACAATAGCTATAACACCTAAAACAACACTCAGAGTGATCAATAGAAAAATTAGCGCCCACATAGCTAAAGTATAACATAAGCATATGCGTTTCTATATGTATGGCGAATATTTTTTCAATTCATTTCGGTGGATTTTATAATGCGGGTCAAATTTGGCAACCTCGTCCCAGAATTTTGTCGAGTGATTCATATGCCTAGTGTGGCACAATTCGTGGATAATTACGTAATCAATTAGCTCAAATGGCAAGTTCATCATCCCGATATTCAAGCTAATCGTCCCAGATGAAGAGCAACTTCCCCAACGACTTGATGAGTGTGTGATTTTACTCCGAGCAAAAGAAAAGTCGTGTTCTTTCGCTAAAAACGACAATCGCCTTGGTAAATATGACTTGGCTTCTTTTCTGAGTGCGACCAGAATTTTACTGCGGATAAGTTGTTGGTTTGCGGCCGATTCGACGGATTCTGCCTCGTTGATTTCTGCCAATATCTGCGTTCCGACAATTTTTACACTCGAAGGTTTCGCGGTCGTTTGTATCAATAAATTATGGCTTTTGCCAATTTGCTGATTTTTCGTGTAAGAAAGTTTTTCTCTGTATTGAGAAACTAATTCGCGGATCTGCTTTCGAGAGGTTTTAATCAATACCTTTGCGGTCAACAGCGGCGCATATGGTGGCATTGTGATTTGTATTCGTCCATCTGGCGCAATTTTCAAACTAACAGTCTTCGCTAAGCTACGTTTTTTAACGACAATTTCTCCGAATTCTTCGTCGGTAATAATTGTCATAACTAACCTATGTTAATGCGATTTCCAGCAATTGGACGGCGTGGAGCTTCTGGGCGACTGGCGCCGATTTGCTTAAGAACGGTGCGAGCTTGGCTGCTTAAGGTGTGGCGACCGCTAATCACGACGTAAGATTCGCTGCTGTGTGGCGCTGAAAACTGCTTCAATCGTCGCTCGAAAGATTCATCATTTCCGCCGTAAGCCTTTATCCAGCGATGTTTGGCTGTGGCGGGATCGGTTTGCACCCAAACAAATAGGACTTTATATCCATATTCCCTGGCAAGGCGATTGATACGCATACGATTCGTGCGCTGATCGGTCGATCCGTCCAAAATGACAGTTTGTTTAGTCTTCAAAAATTCTTCCAAAAGCGACAATGTTGCGTCAGAAATGGTTTTTGTATTGTCCGTAAAAACTTCAAATTGTCGAGAGCTTACCACTGGAGAATTGAAAATCTTCGCAAATTCTACAGCGAATTGCGTCTTCCCTGAACCTGGCGCACCAACCATGGCGATAATATGCG
>CAUTVA010000020.1:0-8094 GCA_963541875.1 uncultured Candidatus Saccharibacteria bacterium | reverse complement strand
TTTTGGCAAGTTGTTGCGGCGTTAAAGTTGGCAAATCTGGGTTTTCCCTAGTTAAATAAGTTGGCAGCCAGTAAATTTCATTAGCATCATGGAAAATATCGTCAGTGTATTGATCAATTATCTCGTGCTGGCGAACATTTTGGTGTGGCTGATAAACTAGGACTACATCGTTTGACAACTCCTTAGCCATCTGTAGTGTCGCTTGAATTTCAACCGGGTGATGTCCATAGTCAGAATATAGATTTTCGGCGAGCTTTTCAAAACGCCGTCCTGATCCGGGGAAGGAGTTTATTGCTTGGTATATTTCTGACTCCTCCGCGTCCACTCCGATATTCTTCAAAGCTTCAATCGCCAAAGTAGCGTTCTTTCGGTTATGCTCGCCGGGTAGGGCGATGTTTTTGTTGGAATCGTACAAGATTATTAGATTTTTTTCATCAAATATGGCGGAATTTTCTTGCCACGCGATAACTTTTTTAGATTTTTCGCCGAATTCACGGAAGGCGTCTAAGTAAGATTCTTTTGTTGGATATGTGTCTGGATGGTCGTAATCAACAGATGTGATAAGGCTAATTTCTGGAGAAAAATGCAAAAAGTTGCGGTCAAATTCATCACACTCGTATACGAAAAATTGGCTATTTTTATCAAACGTTCCGCTTGGACCAAAGCTTAAAGTCGAGCCCACAGAATAGCTGACAGGAATTTGCAATTGCTCCATTGTCCAGACTAGCAGGCTCGTTGTTGTGGTTTTTCCGTGGGTGCCAGCGACTGCGATAAGCTTCAGGTTTTTATCGGTGATTATTTGCGCCAGCAATTCGTCGCGCTTGCTGGTTTTTATGCCTAGTTTTCGCGCCAAGACTAATTCTGGGTGATTTTCTGGTAAAGCAGCGGTGTAAATAAACCAATCAAATGGTGATTTATCGTGCTCTGATTGCAAGAACGCGCCAGATTGGTCAAAAGAAATAGGAATTCCGGCTGATTCTAGTTCGTTTGTGATAAGACTTGGTGATTTGTCGGAGCCGCAAACACCATACCCGACCCCTAAGGCAATTCTGCTCAGCGGTCCGATGGCAACGCCGCCAATTCCTGAAAAATAAATTCGCATACAAATATTATACCACCGCAGCGGTAGTAATATTCACGTCATTGGGATAATTTGCTATACTAAAATCATAGAGAAGGCGGTGGGATGGCTATAGATAAGAAAAAAACCAAGTTTAGAATTAAGCGGCTCAGTCAGATTAAGACTTGGCAGTTGGTTATTTTATTGATTATGTCTGGTTTTATTTCGGCAACTTTTTTGAGGCTGAATAATGTTGGTATGGTCGAGCGACGAGAATCTGTAGAAAATGCGGATAAGGCTGGGGATATAGTCAATCTTCAGCAGCGACTATACGATTTGCAGCGTTATGTATCTACACATATGAACGCAGATCCGGGGAAGATTGCGCTGGATCATACGTATAAACAAATGTATGACCGGAAGCTGAAAGAGTTCGAGGAGGAGATAAAAAATCAGTCTAACAATGACACCGTGTCGAAGGTTAGGGCTGTCTGTGACGCCAGGGCGCAGCAAGGCGGTTACGGCCGATTTACGACACAGGCGGATCCGAGGTATATCAATTGTATTAACGAGGAGTGGGCGAAATATCCTGCCGCGAAAGCCACTAACTTGCAGTTTGAAGCGCCTTCAACTGAGCCGTATTATCACACTTTCGTCTCGCCGATATGGTCAGCTGATTACGCGGGGTGGTCTTTGCTAGTGACGATATTTATTGCCATGATTATCGTAATGAGGTTGGTTGTTCTGGGGATGTTAAAGTTGATGCTTAGGCGACGAAATAAGCTTTTTTAGCTTGACAGGGGTGATATAGAGATAGTAATCTATATAGGTATATCATTAATAGGAGGTATATAACCAAATGGCTTATAAACATACCAACTCAAAGGGCATCACATATTACTTGCACAAGACTGACGTAACTTTGCGCGGCGGCAAGACTCAAACTATTTACTTCTTTGCTAAGGTTGAGAAGAATGAAAAGGGTACACCATGTGATCTACCAGAAGATCGTATTGTGAAAGAAAACCCACGCAACGGCTTTTTGACAATTTCTAAGAAAAAATAGTCCTTTGCTTGCACCATAAGCGCGTTTGGTGATATAGTAGAACCAAACAAACAGGTGCCATAACTCCTCTGTAAAAAGCAGGGGAGTTTTTTGTGGGGTTGATTATTTATGGATATTGTGGTATAACTTGCTTATGACACAAAAAGAAGGGCCGTCAGTTGAGGCTAATATGAAGTATGATTTAACTCCTGAACAGGAAGCCAGGCTCGATTATATTGTTGACACTACTGGGTGTTCTTATGATGACGCTAAAAGATTGATGGGGCTACCAGTTGAAGACCCAAAGCGTGTTATGGAGCGTATAAAGAGTCTTGCTAGAGGAATTGGTGAGAAGGCTGTAAAAGGTTTCTTTTGTGGTGACTGTTGTAGGAATGTCAATCCTGGAGAGAAGTGTCCGCACGTGAAAATTGATAATATAGGTAAGCGTTACGCCAACGATGATAGCAGATACTAAAGAAAAAGCCCCCTTCTGAATGAAGAGGGATTTTTCTTGGTGGCGGGGGTAGGATTTGAACCTACGACCTTTTGGTTATGAGCCAAACGAGCTACCAGGCTGCTCTACCCCGCGATACATAATTATGATATCAGCTTAACGCAATAATTGCAACACCTTAGTGTTTATGACTATTGCCGCCAAATAGAAAGTTCATCCATTGCTGAAAGTTGCTATCCGTTCGCTTCGCGCTCGACGCAAGTTTTTGGGCAGGCGTGGCGCTTTCGAAAGATTGGGTGATGAGCTGTTTTTCTCCTGGTAAACCTTTTCCTGTGCGCTGTCTAATAGTCAATTCTTGATACTCTTCGCTTTGATAATATTTCGATTCGTATTCCAGTAGAGCGACTTGCAATTTTTCTATTTCCACTTGCTGGCGTTTGTTGTCGATAGAGCGTTGCAATTCGTAATTTTTTTGCATTGACTCAATGGAGCCCCAAGCCCAACTCATAGCAATTAAAATCGCAGCAGCAATAACGACATTATTTAGGGTCAAATAGTCATGCTGTATTCTGTAAATTAATCGTTTGAGTTTTAATTTGTTCATTTTTGCAAATTTAATATCTACCACATAATATTGTAGCAGGAATGGTAAAAATATTCATCTTATGATTATCAAATTCAGACTGTGGTGGGGGCGGCTGGGATCGAACCAGCGACCAATCGGTTATGAGCCGACTGCTCTAACCCCTGAGCTACGCCCCCGTGAGACTTATTATAGCGCATCAGAGGTAATTATAGAAGTTTTCCAGCGGCAATTCGCACGGCTTCTGACCAAGAAGTAAAACAATGCGGCGTTGACGCTAGTTCTTCGCTGGTAATTTTATGTCGAATGGCCAGGGCTAGCTCGGCTGCTATATCGCTAGCGTGTGGCCCGATAATTGTCCCGCCTACGACAACTCGCTTCTTGTCAACGATTAATTTCACAAAACCTGTTCGCTGGTCGGTAATATTGCTGCGTACGGTAGTGGTAAGCGGAACAATTGCTATTTTTGCGCTTATTCCTTTCGCTTTACAATCATATTCATTCATTCCAATTTGAGCTATTTCTGGCTGAGTGAATGCAACTTGCAGGCGTGGGGAATCATTGAATTTAATCTTATTATTATGTAGCAAATTATGAGCCGCAATACGACTCTGCGCTAAAGCTGTGTGAGTTTGGATATTGGCGTCAGTTACATTTCCTGCTGCAAAAATATGCCGAGCGGAAGTTTGCAGGGAAGAATTAACCAAAATGCCATTTTCGGTATATTTTACGCCGGCGTTTTCTAAACCTAAATCCATTGCAGGCAATTGTTGGTCGGCAATTAGAATCTCATCAACGCGTACAGATTTTTCTATTCGCCCTTGCAGAAAAGTAACGCGCTTTTGTATAGACGATTTTTGTATAGCGATAATCTTAGTGCGAGCTAAGATTGAAATATTGCGATTTTTTGCGTCATTCGCAACCAAAGTGCTGACTTCTGAGTCAAATGTTGATAATATTCTGGACGATTTCTCTGCTACGTAAACTTTTGTTCCCAGGGTGGAGAAGACGTGTGCCAATTCTAGTGCCATAGCTCCCGCGCCAACAATGAATATAGTTTTTGGTGGTCGCTTTAAGTTGAAGATGGTTTTTGGAGTGTGATAAGAAATGGCATTTAACCCGGGTATTTCTGGAATTTGCCAATCAGATCCAGTTGCAATGAGAAATTTGCGAGCGGACAAATGTCTGCGATTGACGGCTATTTCGTTCGGACTCAAGAAATGCGCATTGCCAGCAAAAACACTAATGCCTTGCTTCTCGTAATAATAGCGATTACCGTCAGCTCCAGTTCTCTTTATGACTTTGTCTTTCCAGGAGAGCAGAGAAGGGTAATTATATCCAACCGAGTTAGTGCGCAACCCAAACTTAGCGGCATCTTTGGCTGTTTGATAAACGTTAAGAGCGTGAGTTAAAAATCCAGTTGGCACATCTCCCCAGTTTGGTGATTCCCCGCCGAATGTTGATTTTTCTACAACAGCAACTTTTTTTCCGGCACTTGCTAATATACTGGCTGCGGGCGAACCGCCGGCGCCGCTACCAATTACGATATAATCATAGTCAAAAGTTGGTTTTTGCGACATCAAATCTCCTAAATTATGGTTTTATAATTTTTATATAAATAAGCCGCGTCAGGATGCAGAGTTTTCATAATGCGTTGTGCTTGGCGGCGGATATCGGCAGAGGTTATTTCTGGGTGAGTTTCGCACCAATTCATAACGCCCAAAGTGACGGTTTTTGCGATGTCTTGAGCTTGACCTTCTGGTGTGCGAACGCTTAGGCAAGTGGCAATTATGGAATTGTGGAGCTTGTCTGGGCTAAACTCCTCTGGTGGTCTTTTTCCTTGTTTGATGACGTCAATTTGACCCGGCTTTACCATAAATTGCCTCCGTAGCTAATGACGCCAATAACGCGGTCGACGAATAGAAATGCCGCCAAAATTAGTAAGCTACCACCGCTGGCGAATTGCAAAAATCTCTTATGATCTTCTCTCCAACGTTGTAAATTAGAGATGCTGCGTCCGCTGCCGATCAAGACGATAACGACAAACAACGGCAGTGTGGACACAATGACGTAGGTCACTATGCTGATGATTTGCAATAAGGGGTTTGGCAAGGTGATAATAGCCAAACTAGCGGCGATAATTGGCGCGATAATAAATATGATTTCTGCAATAACGCTAATTATTCCCAGAGCAAAGCTTTCTATGGAATTTTTGGTTTTTTTGGTGCGCTTGTTTAAATATTCCGCAAAATTACGTGGAAGCCATAATGAAGTTCCTGGTTGTCGTCGGAAGTAGAACGCCCAAATTGCGATCCCTAAGCCAAACATCATCCCTGAAGAGACGGCGGCAACGAGTTGCTCTGCGCTGGTGGCGTGGTGGATGAATAGTGATAAGAAATAGGAGATTGAGCTGATAAGTAACAAGGTAATCATTGCGACTCCAAGTACAAAACTGTTGCTCATACGAAAAATTTTTCTCTGGGCGGTTTTTTTGCCAATTGAATGTCCGCTAAGTAACGTTAAAACACTGACGCTAAGCTGAAAACTAGCATGAATAATCGCTGCAAAAATTATGGTGGCCAGTGACGAGATTGTTACGGGGGTCATTTTTGTGTATAAATCCTTCCCTACTAGTGTACCACAAGCGGAATGAAAAGGTAAATAATGACCGAAAAAGGTATTGCTTTTTTGTCAAATTTATGATAGTATAAAAACAGTTAAATAATTAACACAAAAAAGGAAAAAAATATGGAAATCAACACCAGTGAATTAGCTGAATTTTTAGAAGTAACCCGAAAAAAGGATTTAGCAACGTGGGAGCGTCAGCGTAATTCATGGGAATTGGATAGTTTTGTGTCGCGACAATTGGCGGCTTTGGATGGCGTTCAATCTGAAGAGCTTGAGCTAATTTAATTCAGTATCTATAAAAATTCCCCGTCGCATTGACGAGGAAAGATAATTTCTGGTAGCACCGGGTGGACCCGAACCACCGACCTCAGGCTTATGAGTCCTGCGCTCTAACCAGCTGAGCTACGGTGCCACACTGCATTGATTGTAACAGATAGTATAAAATTTGCCAAATACGTTTTAGGTAAATTGTGAGATAATGGATATGTGAGATATATTATCGCAGTCAGTGGTGGGATTGATTCGGTAGTTTTGCTGGATTTGATGTCGCGAACGGAAAAAGATTTGGTGGTCGCTCATTTTGACCACGGAATTCGTGAGGATTCGGCGAGTGATGCTAGATTTGTCGAGGCTTTAGCTGATAGATATAAAATACAATTTGTTTGTCGGCGTGAAAAGCTGGGGGCTGATGCCAGTGAAGAATTGGCGCGCCAAAGGCGTTATGAATTTTTGCGTGGCGTGGCGACGGATTTTGATGGCGTGATAGTGACAGCGCATCATCGAGATGACATTATTGAAACTGTAGCGATGAACCTTAAGCGTGGCTCCAGGTGGCGAGGTTTGGCGGGGATGAGCGATAGTCAAATAGTTAGACCGATGAATAGCTGGACGAAGCAGAGAATTTATGAATATGCGATTCGCCAGAAATTGGAATGGTGCGAAGATGAGACAAATCAAAGTGACTTATACCAAAGGAATAAATTTAGGCGCAAGATAAATTGTGAGCTTGATGAATATCAGAAACTTGGAGTGTATGAGGCGTGGCGAAAACAGAGAGAATTAAGGGTAAAAATTGAGCAGGAAATAGAGAAGTTTGATGGAGAAGTCCTGAGTCGGTATTTTTTGACGATGATAGATGATAATGTCGCACAAGAATTACTATATTATTACGTTTTACGACATTATGATGTGTCGTTACTGGGTTCTCAATTAGAGCGTATGCTAATTGCTATAAAAACTGGAAAAGCTGGCTCTTGCTGGCAAGTTGGCGGCGGCATTGTGATGAAATTGACGCTAAGAAGTGTTATAATAAAGAGAGTTTGATTAGTATAGGCGAAAGGATTAGTTGAGAATGGCTGTTAAGATGCCTCAAAGAAATGGAAAGAATAGAATAAGTCAAATTTTACGATTTGGATTGTTTTGGGCGATTATAGTTTTTGTAGCGTTAATTTTTTACGCAACACTCTTCCCTGCGTCAAATCTTAAAGATGTTGCATTATCTGATGTAGTGCGTCGAGCAAATGACGGTAAAATTGCTCAATTGGAGATTCAAGGAAACGATATTAAGATTACTCCAAAAGATCAACCAAAACCTACCGAGCATTCAGTCAAGGAATCTAGTAGTATTTATGAGCAGGGCTTGAACAAAGACGCTAAGGTTGAGGTGAAGGTTATTCCACCATCCACAACCGGCGAAACCATGTGGAATCTGGCGGTTATGGTTGTGCCTGTGTTGATTATCGTGGTGTTCTTCATGTTTATGATGCGCCAAGCTCAGGGTCAAAATAATCAAGCTATGGGATTCGGCAAGAGTAAGGCTCGCCTGTATGGACAAGACAAAGAAAAGGTTTTATTTACGGATATCGCTGGAAATGATAACGCCAAGCAAGATTTGCAGGAGGTTGTTGATTTTCTTAAGCATCCGAAGAAATATAAAGATTTGGGCGCAAAGATTCCAAAAGGAGTATTATTGGTCGGTAATCCTGGTACGGGCAAGACGATGCTAGCTCGAGCTGTTGCTGGCGAGGCTGGTGTGCCATTCTTCTCAATTTCTGGTTCTGAATTCGTGGAAATGTTTGTTGGTGTTGGTGCTAGCCGAGTGCGAGACCTATTTTCTAAGGCTAAGAAAAATGCCCCGTGTATTATCTTCATTGATGAGATCGATGCCGTGGGTCGTAAGCGTGGCTCTGGTATGGGTGGCGGTCATGATGAGCGCGAGCAAACTCTGAACCAGATTTTGGTGGAAATGGATGGCTTTGATGGCGAGACTAATGTTATTGTTTTGGCAGCAACCAACCGCGCGGATGTTTTGGATCCGGCTTTGC
>CAUTVA010000019.1:0-8148 GCA_963541875.1 uncultured Candidatus Saccharibacteria bacterium | reverse complement strand
GTTGCTTATTTCCGTCAATCAATTCTGTGTCAATTTCAGGCTCGACGAAGAAATAACTTGTTAATTTTGGCAAATCTTGCAATGTCTTCAAGCGATCTTGTGCCAATTCCAGAACGCGCTTTTTATACGATTCGTCGGCGTTTTTGGCTTCTTCGCCCCAGAACGGTTGGCAGCGAGAATAAAGATCGTCCAAGCTAAGCGAGCGAATCCATTGACCGTTCAGCCAAATGAGTCGTTGTTCGTCAAAGCGTGCGCCAGATTTTTGAACGCGGTCGAGCGAGAACTTTTCAATCAGTTCGGCTTTACTGAAAATTTCCTGTTCCGTGCCGTCATTCCAGCCAAGTTGCGCTAAGAAATTAAGCATCGCTTCTGGCAAAATTCCCTCTGATCGATACTCAGTTACGCTTTTAGCGCCGTCACGCTTGCCAAGTTTTTTATTTCCCGATGGCGCCATAATGTGTGGCACGTGCGCCAGAATTGGTGGTGTAATTTTAAGCGCTTCGTAAAGCGACAGATATTTAGGCGTGCTGGCAATATATTCCGAGCCACGAATCACGTGCGTGACTTGCATTTCGAAATCGTCAATAATGTGCGCAAAATTGTAGGTTGGCAGGCCATCTGCTTTGATAAGAATAAAATCGTCCAAAGCTTCTGGGCCAGCCGACAATTCACCCATAACGGCGTCTTTCCAAGAATATCGCTTAATTTCCGGAACTTTGAAGCGCAGCGGCATTCCAAGTTGCCACTCTGGCGGATTTTCTGGACGATGGTCGCGATATAAAAATGCTCGCTTTTCAGCCTTGGCTTTGTCGCGGAAAACTTGCACTTCTTCGGGCGTGTACGGATCGGCGTAAGCTAGTTCTTCGCTAATCATTTTCTTCGCCCACTTTATGTAAATATCACGGCGATCTGTTTGGTGATATGGGCCAAAATTGCCAGACTCTTCTTTTGGATTGTTAAGAGTTGGTCCCTCGTCCCAATTTAATCCTAGCCAATTTAAGGTTTCCAAAATCATTTCTTCCGCGCCTTCGACGAACCGAGCTTGGTCTGTGTCTTCAATGCGTAAGATAAAATCTCCCTGATGCGCTCTGGCGACAAGGTATGTGTATAGCGCGGTACGAACGTTGCCTAAGTGAATATAGCCAGTCGGACTTGGCGCAAAACGAGTTCTAATAGTCATGAGTAAATTATAGCACGTTATCTGATGAGTTACAGACTAGTGGCAATTTTTTCAATTTGGCTGCTTGAGAGGTTTGCGTCGCCGCTGATTTGATATAGGATTCCACCGTTCACCCAAGCCGCTTCTTTCCCGCCGCTGTAAATTGTCAATCCGTCGATCATCGTGGTGTTTGGATTCTTATGTTTTTCAGAGAAAAATTCTTTCACTGCCGACGAATTCCAGCCGCTTTTTTGCTGGGTTATGGTGTACCCTGAGCTTCCGTCGGCGTAGGCATATTTCATAGAAACCTCGCCAGATTTGAATTTGATAGGTCCGTTTAATGCGTAGCCGTCTGGCTTGTAGCCTGGATATTTGGCATCAATTCCTGATTGAACGGCTGCCATTTTTATGGAGATATTTGGCATACTCAGGTATGTTAAATAGCCACCGAGTAGCATCACTGCAAATCCCACGGAAAACGTGTTCAACCAGCGTAAGGCGCCGCCCTTTTTCTGGCGTCGACGTGCTTTTTTATTGCTAATAATTTCATTCGACAAGGCTTTTTCGATCGCTTCGTTTTTCAATTGATGAGCGGTTTTTGCGACTGGCTTTTCTATTTTTTGCGGAGCGACGGCGACAAGCGGATTGTTATTCATAGCCAGAGGCTGGCGCTCTTTTCGCAATTTAGTATCAACGCTAAGAGGTCTTTGTTGAGCGCGACGAGTAACAGGGTGAGTTTCGGCTGGGCGGTTAATAGTAATTTTCTGAGGAGCTGGCTTGCTGACAATTGGCGTAGAAAACTTCTTCACGGCGACATGCTGTTTCACGTCGACGCGAGCCTTCTGGGGTTTGGCGGCCAATGGCGTACGCTGCGGCATTTTAACGTGCCGACGATTCAATGTGCTGGATTTCTGAACGTGTGCGGCGTGAATATTTGATACAGATGTGCCGCGCTTACTGATTGATTGTTCTTTTTCTATTTCAGATTTTTCAATCTTAATATCATCCATTACCATTCCAGTAATAGTGTTGTAAGCTCGTCCATTGATAACCACGTAGTTTTTACTTGCCATTAATCCCCCTAATGTTTATTCCTGTATATTATATTACAAATCGCCTAAGGTTTTTTCAAGTGTAAAAATATGTTATAATTTCCGTAATTATGTACCAGAAAAAGAATCGCACTAAAGAGCTCGCGCGGCGGACCTTTGTGTACACGCTGATGACATTATCACTTATAATTCTTCTTACGTTTTTGACGTTTAGAATGCTCGGCTATACGTTTGATCCAAATACGAAAGAATTGCAACAGACTGGACTCGTCCAATATGAATCACATCCTGGCGGGGCGCTGGTTTATGTTGACGATATGGAGCTGCGCCGCACTCCGACGAAAAGCACCGTTCTTCCTGGCAAGCACACTTTTTCGATGAAATTGGATAAATACGAACCGTGGCAAAAAACGCTAAATATCAAATCTGATACCGTTACAAATTTGAATTACGCCAGATTGATCCCGACCAAACGCGAAACCACCGAGGTGAAAACGTTTGACTCATTGCAATCCGTTTCTCTGTCGCCAGCTGGTAATTTCTTGATGGGATTTGGTGTTAAAGATAAAACTCCGATTTTGACAATTGGCGATATTCGCGACACAAACAAAGATAAGGAAAAATTTACGGAGCACGCATTAAGCATGAGCGTTTTGGCTGGCTATTCCCTGTCCTCTGACAATCATACATTTACCGTGTCGGAGTGGGATCGCGATTCTCGTTACGCGTTAGTGAAGCATTCGTATCCAGCGGAAAATAACGCTACGGGCGTGCAGTGGCTGGTTTTTGATAGAGAAAATCCAGAGAAAATTATTGACGTAACAGCGATGACTGGTTTTGTAATTAAGCAAATTGGCTTTGCGGGAACTGGCGCACACACAGCTTACGCTCTGCAGGAAACTGGCGAATTGAGACGAGTTGATCTTGATAGCTCGACAATTTCCAGCCCAATCTTGACTGGCGTTGAATCTTTCAAGCTTTACGGCGATGATCGTTTGTCCTACCTGGCTGTTATTGACGGTAAAAAAGTGGCAGGAATTTGGAAGCGAGATTGGAAAGAGCCATTTGTGATCGGCACTTTTGCTACCGATTCTGCTCCTGTAATTCGAATTTCTCGTTATTTCAATAAAGACACCGTGGTTTTGGCTGATGGTAAAAATATGACAATTTACAGAAGCGATATTTCGGATTCTAAGGATCGCCAAAAAGAATTCTTGAAAACGGCAAAGACCATTAAAACCGACAATGCGACTACGAACGTGATGATGGACAATGCTGGGCGATTTATCGTGACACAAAACGGCGCTATGCTGCAGACTTATGATTTGGAGCGTAAAGAATTGTCGAGCGCGTTTAATATTGGCGTGGCGCAGGAAGTGAAGTGGCTTGACAATTTCTATATTCGTAGCGTTTCTGCGTCGGGAAAAATGGAGATTCGCGAGTTTGACGGCACGAACGCTCATACGTTGATAGACGTTAAGCCTGGTTTGGATTCTGTTTTGTCCTCGAATCAGCGATACGTTTACGGATTGACGACCAACGCTTCTGGAAAAATTGTCCTGAGTAAAATGAATATGGACAATGGATCTGTTGGGTTATTTAATTAAATAGCTAATTTATCGACCGCCGAATAACTTCTCAAGCAAAGTCGGCTCGGGTTTTCCTGGGATATTTGATTTGTTGCTTTGCTGTTGATTTGAGCTGGATTCTGAAGTCGCGGTAGCTTTGCTTGGGTCTGGGCTGATTTGTTCTGCGAAGATAAGAAGTCGTTTCTCTGCGGTTCCTAAAGGTACACAGCTTACAAGCGTCAGCATTGGTTTATCTGTATTAATCTGAACTTTTGAAACTTCGGTCGGCATAACAACTTCTGTTGATGTTATTTTATAAGTGTAGCGTTTCCCGTTGTAGTTCATGTAAATAATATCGCCCTTGACTAACTTTTCATTCTGAGCAAAGACGAATTTATAATCGCCACCGGCAAAAGCGTCGTTACTGGAGTGTGCGGCAAATACGGCATTTCCGACTTCGCCTGGCACGGCGCTGGCACCAGGAATTGAAAAGTGAGCTACTCCCTTCTCCATGGCTTTTGATTGCGATTTCGTGTCGCTAGCGGCGCCGTAAATAACTGGCGCGTCAACGTTAATCTTTGGGATGATAATCCTAGGGTCTGGTCCGACAGTTACGTCGGTGGAGGCGTCAACGATGATGTTTTGCGGGTTAATTGCGCCAGGTGTTGTGTAAGCTGCGACCGCGCCGAAAATAACGCGGTTATATTGCAAAAACATGAAGACTAATAACACCGATAATCCAGCAATCGCCGGAACAAAATGTCGGGATTTTTTCACTTTATTTGCGGAGTCACGGACCTTTTGCTGAATTTGACTGCGGAGTTCTTTTATGGCTGCTTTTTGCGGATCCAGAGGCTCGTCTTCGCTGACTACTGGTGTGATATTCTGGCTTTCCTTCGTCAATCGAGAAATTTCACGATTCTTTGCCGCAATGTCACCCGCGTAGTAACGCTCGTAATACATCTGATAATATTTCTGCCAAGCGCTGTGGTATTGCTTCCATTGGTCTGCCGAAACTTGAGTGTGAATGGCTGAATTTTGAGTTTGAGCGGTTTGGTTTGCGGAAGCGGAATTGCTAATTTGTGGCTTTGGCTGAATCTGGGTTTGGGCAATTGGCGCCGTCCGCATAGCGTGATTGACGGTGTCTTTTTTCGGCTCTGGCTGTGGCGTCGCTGAAATTTGCTGAGGTTTGGATATTTGTGCCTTAGGCTGTTCTGACCTGACTTCGGGTTTTGATTGCAATTGAGCGGAAAATGGTTGCGTCTGAGGCTTTTCTGGTGCGGAATTCTGTTCTTCTGATCTGGAATAAATAGCGTCAAGTTGCCCACGAATAACATCGGCAGCGGCATTTCGTGAGGCTGCTGAGTCGCGAGTTGGCGGCGTGAGAGATCGGCGCTGATCTGATACCGGCATGCCCACTCGACCGTTTGATTGATCATCCGTCGGATACATAACTTCTTTTATTATACGTCAAATTGATATCAAATAAAAGTCGTGCTTGTGAGAAATTGCTGGTTGTGTTACAATCATACGGTAGCTTGGAGCGTTCTCTTGTGCCGCGGTGGCGGAATTGGTAGACGCGCTAGACTCAAAATCTGGTGAGCAATAGCTCGTGCCGGTTCAAGTCCGGCCCGCGGTACCAGAGGCGGCTTCAGGTGATAATCGTCCATTTTGGGCGATTTTTTTATGCAAAGAAAACAGCCCGCAGAAAGGCATTATGGCCGAGGCTTTTTATAGCCTTCCAGGCGAGCTGTTTCTGTGGGCTTTACTGCAGCCCCTGTCCCTTTTTCCCATTCAGCCCTGCATTCAACAAGAATGCAGAGCCAATGAATGATCCGCCCAGTGCTCCGATGAGAATTACGGGGATGAGGTCGGTTTGTAGCAGAAGTGCTACTATCGCTCCGACTACCGCCCCGATCAGGGCGAAGGTGATGACGATTGATGTAACCGCGATGATCATGACAAGTACTGTCGTCGCTATCCGCATGACAAGTACTGTCGTCGCTATCCGCATGACACTTCCTTTCAATAAGTGTTCACTCATGACCAAGGGCTACTTTCACCCTTTGACAAGTCATGGGTGAAAGCTTGATAGTATGATACAACTAATTGTACGTAATGTCAAGCGGATATTTATAAGAAGCTACATTTTGCAAATAGCGGTACTGATTGCTGCTAGCGGCGCTTTCGGCGACCAAATCAAGTAGCTTGCGGCGCGGGCGCCGACGGTTCCCCGCCAAATTGCCATTGGTGCGTCCCATTTTTGGGTGACGACTTCTCCGCTGTGGGCGATTATTAAATTGTCGGCATGAAAAACGCAAATTGTTACGGGATATGTGATGGTGAATTTGTGTAACGCTTCGACGAGTTGAGACAATTGAATGCTGAACGTAATCATTTTTGGATAAAAAATTGCGCGGAATATTTTCTGAACTTGCGCCAGACTTGCTATGAAAACCACGTGCGGATTGTCCAGAATTTCCTGAAAACTATTTTGCATAAGGTCAATCGCATCTCGCGTCAGCACGACGGGAATTTCTGACTTTTTGATCAATTCTTCATAGACAATTGCCGTTTGACTATTTCGCCCAGCGTCGCCGCATAATAGCAATACGTCCGCCCATCTTTCCAGCGCCAACGCCTCGTCAAGTGCTTCGTTGGCCAGACTGCCCGATTGGTTTGTTGGCGCGAATAGCACGTCGGTCATATTCGCGGGAACATTTTTTTTCAAGGCGTCAGGGAGTAAAACGCGAGTCTCGCCCACGCCAGCCTTGAGCGCCTCTTGATAACTTTCTGCCACCGCTAAAAAACCTAATTTGTTACCGCCGATGATTCCTAATTTTCCCGCTTGGTCGCGTCGTTCTGGCTTGTTCCATTCGACATCTGGAAAAAGTGGCTTCCCTGGTTCTTGTTTTTGCCAAAATTTCATATCCATTACAAATTTACCTCAATACTCACCGGGCAATGATCGCTGCCCATTTGTTCTGGATGGATTTGCGGATTAGTAACGCGATTTGCAATTTCACGCGACGCCAGCCAATAGTCAATCCGCCAACCAACATTTCGCGCTCTGGCATTCGCCCAATGTGTCCACCAAGTGTACGCGCCAGTTTTTTCGGGGAAAGCCGCCCGGAAAGTGTCCGTAAATCCAGCGTCCAAATAATTCTGAAAACCTTCCCGCTCTTCGTCGGTGAAGCCGTGCTTGCCGACGTTGGGTTTTGGATTCGCCAAGTCAATTTCCTGATGTGCCACGTTCATATCGCCACAATAAAGGACTGGCTTTGACAATTCCAGCTCTTCCAGATAAGCCAACACTGCCTTGTCCCATTTTTTATATCGCAAATCTAATCGACTTAAGTCTCCTTTTGAGTTCGGAGTGTAGCAATTGACAACCCAAAAATCGTCAAACTCGGCGGTGATAATTCGTCCTTCGTCGGTTGGATTGCCGTATTCGTCGCCCGTTAAATCAAATCTTTCAATGATGTTCGGCGGAAAACTGTCGCGCCAGCTTAAGGGCGGGATTTTTGAGAAAATTGCCGTGCCAGAATAGCCTTTTTTGGCGGCGGAATAGAAATGCTCGTGATAATTTGGCAGGTCAATTTCAACTTGATCTCTGGTGGCTTTGGTTTCTTGTAGGCACAGAATATCTGGATCGTACGTGTCGATGAACTTCGCGAATTCACCCTTATTTATAACTGCACGAATACCATTTACGTTCCAAGAGAAAAGCTTCATAATTTTATTATACCGTGATGATATAATTTAATGAATATGCTACCAATGTACGATAAGTTTTTGGGCGAAATATCAAGCGATTTCATGGACGTCGGAGGTGTGAAAACTGCTTGCTATTTTTATCAAGGCGGCTCAAATAAAACTATTTTGCTAATTCACGGCATTGGTGGCGATTTTCACGGAATGATTCCGCTGGCTTATCACATGAAAAATGATGCGAATTTGGTGTTTGTTGACTTGCCTTCTCATGGCAGAAGTCAATTGATAAAAAATATGAAAATGAGCGACATTGAGAATTGGGCGATGAATTTGATGTCGGCTTTTGACGGTAAAGGCGTGTCAATTGACGAGGTTGTTGCCCATTCGCTTGGATGTTTGGCGGCAAATAAAATGCGATGCCGGAAAATTTGGTACATCAGCCCTCCGATGAAAACTTCGGTTATGTCGAGAATTTCCTCGTCGTTTTTTTACCGCACTCGTCGGATGAGTCAATATATCTATTTGAACTATTATTTTTCGGTGTTCCGTGGGCTATGTTTGGTGAGTAATAGACGGAAAAACACCGTGGATTTGATACGATGGCTGACGAAAAATACGCGAGTAACGCGGCGGCAATATTTGGAGCAATCGAAAA
>CAUTVA010000018.1:0-8525 GCA_963541875.1 uncultured Candidatus Saccharibacteria bacterium | reverse complement strand
TTTTTCTCGATACATCCACTAGGAATTTTCCAGAAATCGACCGTCTTCCAATTAACACCGGAAATTCATTCTTTGACCGATCAGATAGATTCATCAACATTTTAATTTTTCGCCCACCAAGCTTTACCCGAAAATGCGTTCGATAACGAATCTGATTTTGACCCATTGCGGAGCGTACGCTAGCCACAGAATAATCAGTTCTCTTAAATACCTTACCATTATAATACGGCGAGCCTTCGCCAAACAGAGAAAATTTCAACACTCCATCTTTATCAATGCGAATATTACTCGCCCAAACCGCACTGGAATCGGCACCCGTATCAATTTTAGCTGGGACTTTTTGTGCTCGCTCGCCGAAGTCCACAAACTCAGTCGACCCAATAACGGTTTTTTCTTTCATACGTCAATATTATGGCATAATTTATGATATATATCAATATCCAAGCTGTGCTTATCTAAGAGAATAGTCCTCGTTTTTTCGCACCCTTAAATTGCTCCAAAAGCTCCTTCTGCTTTTTGGTCAATTTGGTTGGCGTATCAACAATAACACCCACAATATGCGGACCACGAGATTCACTATGTAAGTGCGGCACGCCATGACCTGACAACTTGAAGTCAGTGCCACTCTGAGTGCCCGCTGGAATTTTCATCGTTATTACGCCATCCACAGTCTCCACGTCAATCTCCGTTCCCAGTGCCGCATCAACCATAGAAATATGCTCTTCGCTAAGAATAATATTGCCTTCACGAGTGAATTTTTTATGCGCCTTAACACGAATGTGAACATACAAATCGCCTCTACTGCCACCAGCAACTGCTTCGCCACGATCACGTAGACGAATTGTCGCGCCATCATCAATCCCCGCCGGAATTTTAATAGTGATATCCTGATTCTGTCGGGTCGTGCCTTTTCCTCGACAAACTGAACATTCTTTTTCAGGAATTTTTCCCTTGCCATGACAAGTTTCACAAACAACCGCCTGCTGGATTTGTCCAAACAGTGAATTCATCGTTCGAGTTTGCTGACCCGCACCCTTACAAGTTGGGCATGTTTTCATTCCAAATCCAGGCTCGGCGCCATCGCCATGGCAATGCTCACATTCAACATCCAGCATTAAACTAATTTTCTTTTCTACACCAAATACCGCGTCCTCAAAACTTAGTGTTACACTAGTTTCAACATCACGCCCACGCGAACGATTATTCCCAGAGCCGCCAGCTGCACCACCGAAGAATTGGCTAAAAATATCACCTAGTCCACCGTCACCAAAATCAAAGTGAACGTTTTGACCGCCAAATCCACCAAACCCTTCAAACGGATTACCGGAAAAACCGCCACCAGATGCGCCACCCACGCCAGCGTGACCAAATTGATCATAACGCTGTCGCTTCTGCTTGTCTTTCAGAACCTCATAAGCCTCATTAATCTCCTTAAACTTAGCCTCGTCGCCACCCTGTTTGTCAGGATGATATTTAATTGCTAATTTACGAAAAGCCTTTTTTATCTCATCTTCAGAAGCGGTCTTTGGAACGCCCAATATTTCATAATAATCACGCTTGCTCATACTTTATATATTATACGCGTTTAGCACTCTCAGTGCAAGAGTGCTAAGTCCAAAAAAGGCCGCTCTTTTTATTGAGCAGCCTTCTTTGTAAATACGTTAGGTTTATTTTTCGTCGACAATTTCGCCTTCGACCGGCTCGTCTTTATCAGACTTTTTGTCGCCAGCTTCGTCGGCTTTTTTATCGTCGGCTGATTGTTGATACATCTTAGCCCCGATTGGCATAATCGCATCATTCAAGGCTTTAATTGCAGCATCCAATTCATCCTTATCTTCAGAATCTTTGTGCTTTTCAGCCTCTTCGACAGCCTTTTCAATCGCTTGCTTATCATCGTCAGAAATCTTATCCTTGAATTCGTCCGGCATTTTCTTTGCCTGATAAATAGCGTTTTCAAGCTGATTCTTCGTATCGACAGTTTCGCGCTTTTTCTTATCTTCGTCCGCGTGAAGTTCGGCTTCTTTTTGCGCCTTCTCAATATCTTCCTTGCTCATATTGCCAGAGTTTTGGATAGTGATCGATTGCTCTTTGCCTGTTCCCTTATCTTTAGCCGTAACATTAAGAATACCATTGGCGTCAATATTAAAGGTCACTTCAATTTGAGGCACGCCGCGTGGTGCTGGCGCAATACCATCAAGCACAAAACGACCCAAGCTCTTATTGTCATTAGCAAACTCGCGTTCACCTTGAAGAACGTGAATTTCCACCTGAGGCTGATTGTCTGCGGCTGTCGAGAAGACCTCGCTCTTGCTTGTTGGAATCGTCGTATTTCGGTCAATCAACTTCGTCGATACGCCGCCCATAGTCTCAATTCCAAGAGAAAGCGGAGTCACGTCTAGAAGCAACACGTCCTTAACGTCACCAGCCAAGACACCACCTTGAATTGCAGCACCAACAGCCACAACCTCATCCGGGTTCACGCCTTGCATTGGATCTTTTCCAAAGAAATTCTTTACGCGCTCAACCACAGCCGGCATACGAGTCATTCCGCCAACCATAACTACATTGTTAATGTCGGACTTAGAAAGTTTGGCATCCTTCAAAGCCTTTTCTACTGGACCATCCAAGCGATCCAATAGATCCTTAACCAAATCTTCCAACTTAGCGCGACTCAAGCTCATCTCAAAGTGTTTTGGACCATCAGCATCGGCAGTAATAAATGGAATGTTGACTTCATATTCCGTAACCGTTGACAATTCTTTCTTCGCCTTTTCAGCCTCATCCTTCAGGCGCTGCATTGCTGCATTATCTTTACGAAGATCAATTCCTTCCTTTGATTTGAAGTCGTCCAAGAAGTAGTTAACAATAGCGTTGTCGAAATCCTCACCACCAAGGTGCGTGTCACCATTGGTTGCTTTAACCTCAAACACGCCGTCACCTAGTTCCAGTACAGACACGTCAAACGTACCGCCACCAAGGTCGAACACCACGATAGTTTCGTCGTTTTTGCCCTTTTCCAGACCGTACGCCAAAGCCGCAGCTGTTGGCTCATTGATAATACGCTTAACTTCCAATCCAGCAATTTTACCAGCGTCCTTAGTTGCTTGGCGCTGTGAATCGTCAAAGTAAGCTGGCACCGTAATCACTGCTTCCGTCACTTTTTCACCCAAGAAAGCTTCGGCGTCAGCCTTGATTTTACTAAGAATCATTGCTGAAACTTCTTCTGGCGTATATTCCTTATCGCCCATTTCGACCGCCACGCCAGTACCTTTTTTAACAATCTTGTACGGCATGATATCCAAGTCTTTTTGCACTTCCTTGTCATCAAACTTACGCCCAATCAAACGCTTAACGCCGTAAATCGTGTTTTTTGGGTTTGTTACACGCTGACGCTGAGCAACTTGACCGACAAGTCGTTCGCCCTTTTTATTAACCGCAACTACAGATGGCGTAGTGCGATTACCTTCGGCATTAGAAATTACCTCTGGTTTTCCAGCTAACATATACGCAAATGCGCTGTTGGTTGTACCGAGGTCAATACCAATAATTTTACCCATATGATTCCCCTTTCTGTTATGATCACATCTGGTCTATATCTTATATTCATTCTAGCACTCTTTCGTGGCGAGTGCCAACTATATCAGTATAAATAATTAGCACTCTCGTGTCAAGAGTGCTAATCGCTGTTTTATACAATTTAATTGCCCGAACGACGATACGGCCAATAAGTTCCTGGTCTTGTCCAAAAATCTATTTCAGGCCTTCCCCAATCAACTTCCGCCCATTCGGTTTTTCGCCACGGAAAATCTGATACATCAAATGTTCTAGAGCCATATTCTCCTTTTGGATCAAGTACCGAGAACAGCTCGCCAGTCTCCCACGGATCAGTACCAAAAACTGCCTTTTCTTGATAGCCGCATTCTGCATTAAATGCATGGCACCAAGCGTTTGTGTCTGTAGCAACAAGACCATATTTCTTAGCAGCCTTAATTAATAGGCGCGTCATTGGGTTGTATGGTTGAGATGTATTAGGGTCATAATCAGGATCAACATCAGCAGATAATCTTGCCCATTGTCCGTGTCTTGGCGAGAAAGGAGCTTGACTCTCCGGAGCCTTGCCGTCCGATAATTGTGCTGGCCACGAAGGTTCTAATCCACGTGCAAAATTCGCCGTAGTAAATGCCAAAGCGTGATCAATATAACCTCGACGTATTTCCGATATGCCAATAAAACCAAGCGAGTTGTGCATACAAACTACAGCAGAACCACCACCCTGGCATTGCGTAGCATAATTCGTCTTAGCCAAATCAACCAAACCAGGTTTTGCCAGAGAAAATCCTCCAGTAGCAGCAGTCCAGTGCTTTGGTGTACCATCCTTTGCGGGTTCCACAAAAAAATACTCACGCATAATACCTGTAGCTATGTCATAAATCGCCATACCAAGGTCACCATTCTGAGCAGGTTTTGCAAAATGTGGCCAAGGAATTTTACCTAATAAATAATGCGATATTTCATCTGCAGTAATTCCGTAACCACGACATTTATCCATATATTGATATTCACAACGAGGATGAGACGAATCAACCAAATAAGTTGCAATTGGTCTAGTACCTTGCGCGCTAGTATTTATACCAGTCTTTGCGCCAAACGCACCCTTACCCCATGGAGTTGGAGAATTGTCATCCATCCATTTTGCCATCGCGTCTGAGTTAGGGGCTAATGGCATATTACTGACGTCTCGCTGCCAGATTGTTCCTTTGCCTATATAATTTGGCGCATACATTGACTCTAAAACAGCTCCAGGAAATTTATCAGCGTCTACGGTTACCCATTCGCCATTTCGGAATATGCATGGTTCAGTCGCTAACCAACGACCAGGGGTTGATTGCCAAACTCGCATTGTCATCTTATATAACCCCCAACACCTTAATGCCACCTATGCGTAGAACACCACCAGGCGATGACCACATAAGAAACTTGATCCTATCACCCCAAGAAGTCGTATCGTGAGTACCATCATATGACATAGAGGTCCCCGTAGGTGACGTTACGCTAATTATGCGACCCTTACGACGAATCTTCCAAACGCCAATAGCAGATGCATCTCTCCTAAAAATTCCGCCTGGTATAGGACGAACATGTATTTGAGTTCCGTCTATAAAAAATTGAATTTCTGGACCACCGCCACCACTACTGGTAGTCGTCATATTCAACGCGAATCCTGATCCACGAGAAGTTGGCCACTCTTTAACGTCGATATCTATTTCAACGTCGTCTGTTAGTGGTTCAATAATTTGAAGCAAATGAGAGTTGGAACTACTACGGATCTCATTATTGCCCGCTAAAGCTGAAACAGCCGTATAGCCTTCTGGCGCACACCAACGTATTCGACGAGCACCAACGATAGGAAACTCACGACCGTAACGTACACGATGCACGGTAGGCGCACTTGCCGGAACTAAAGACTCACCAGCTGTACCACGAAAATCATCAGCCGAAAGCAACTGAAGATTTGTTGGCTTACCATACACTCTCGTCCAGGTTGCATCGCCAATCGATAAATATCCCGGTAGTGCTTCAGCTGTAATTGTTACCGTGCGCTCACCACTACCAGGTACTGAAACCTGGCCACTTATAATATCTTGCCCCATTTTATAACGGAGGCCGACCATACTAGGGACAGTAACTGTATTGTCGGCTATGGAAAAGACGGTGGACTGGCGCTAACCGGTATAGGCTGAGACATACCTGAATCTCGAGCCCAAATAACCGGCACACCATATTTAGTCGTTTCTGTCGGGGGTGTAGATCCGTATTCTATCCAATATCCCTGAGCTTGAGCCTGCATCTGAGGAGTCCATTGCGTAGTTCCACCACCGCCCCCTCCAGTAGGAATTGCATTAATTTTTGCAACAAGCGGCGACGCCAACTTGTCTTCAGTAATTGCCGCGTTTTGAATAGCATCTTTTCCAACAGTGGACGGCTTCAAATCTCCAGATTCTGTGTGAATTTGTCGCAAATATTCATTTAATATTATGCCCCAATTTCCATCGTCGCCACCAGGCTGCGGTAACCTTGCCATCTTATCCTCCCTGTATGCAAACTAACCTTTAGCTTTTACTCTATAATATATAATTACTGTAAAAATTGCAAAATATTATCAAATTACATGCCGCCATAACGACTTGCGCCATACGCAGAAGTTTTAGCAATAGCAACCTGACGAGGCTGTTTTTGCTGATACATAAAATCGACTATCGATCGCACAATCGTTCCACCGCCCATAACAAACAGTCCTGCAATTCCAACGTTTTTAAGAAATTCCCGACGATCCATCGGTTTCTCTAATAATTCGTTAACTTGAATTGGTGTGTTCATAGTTTCCTCTTTTTTGTTTTTTCTATTGTTGTGGTAAATTATATCACCACATATTTAAGTATGCAAATATATTCTATACAAGCTTTACAGATCTAGAAGGAACGGATACCGAAACAGACCGAGATGGTATAGAAAATCCATCTACCGATCGAGACAAAGATCTTCTTATCGGTACAGGTTTTGAGACTGTTTTCTTCGGAATAACCTTCTTATTTACTACTGGAGATGGTTTCTCTGTCTTCATTGCCACAAATCCATCAAGCGAGCGACGACTAGCCGATGCGTGATTTGATGCTGGCTTTTTCACTAGAATTGGTGTATCTGGTTCAGGATAAACAGACACTTTCTTCGCCTCCACAGGACAAGGCTTGATCTCTTTTGCAATATGATTTGCCGGCTCATTATTTACGGCGACCGAACGAGTCAACAAACCGTCTTTCGATTTTTTATCTGCTCGCTTACGGTTTTTCAATAGGATAATTACTATACCCACTTGATACATCACAATCATAGGAGCCGCTAATAGCAATTGATTTACAGCATCTGGAGTTGGAGAGATAACCGCAGCAAACACTACAGACCAAAGAATAACATGCCGCTGACCAGACATTAACATCCGCGGAGTCATTGGCTTTATGCGATTTATGATTGTCATAAATAGCGGCAATTGAAATAACAATGCTCCAGCTAGCAAGTATGTCATCACGAACGAAAGATACGACTCAACCGTCAGCATAGGGCTGATGTTTTTTAAGTCAAAACTAGTCAAGAATTGAATAGCTGCCGGCAACGCTAGAAAGTATGAAAAAGCAACGCCAATAGCTGCCAGCAATAAAGAACTTAGAGAATATCCAAGCACTCCTCGTAACGTCGTTTTCTCGACCGCAGGCATAACAAAGCGATATATATGATATAGCGCAACAGGTAGCGCTCCAATCATCGCAGCATAAATACACACTTGTACGGCAAAATTAAAAGCACCCCCTGGCGTTAAATACACCAAAGATAGATTATTTCCAAGCGGCTTAAGTAATAACGCTACAATTTTATCGAAAAATGGATACACCGCCGCACCGGTTGCCAAAAAAGCAAGCGCAACAATAGCAAGTCGCCATTGCAACTCTCGGATATGATCCATAAATACTGGCGATGAACCAGAAACTTGCGACGAATTACTTGTCTTTCGCTTCGCCAGATTGCGATGCACTACTCTTTTCATCATCCTCCTTGAACGCTGTCTTTAGCTCTCTTGCTGATGAACCGATACTTCGCGCCAACTCGGGCAATCTTTTTGCACCAAACAATATAAGTAAAATAACTAGTATTACAACCAGCTCCGGAACGCCAATCTGTGGCATAACACATCCCCCTTGTTTTTATAGTATTACTCCTCTATTATAGTAGTAATGCTTATAAAATCAATAGAGCCATGATGAGTAATCGAATTATATTTCACAATTTTTCTGCCACTTATAACTGTAGTAGCTACGGTGCAGGCAGTTATACTAACGGCCAGCCATGCACCACTACTGGTCACCAAGAAAGCCATCAAGGAAGTAGTACTTCATATCAGACTGTTACACAATCTGGTAATCTTCTCGAAAACACCGGAGAATCTTTATTTATAGGTCTTGCAATCGGTATATCTCTGATCGTTATTGCAATTATTCTATTGATAAATAAAAAGCGCCACTCCAAAAACAAGTAGCGCACTTATTTCATTATAAACGTCTATTACTGACGAGTGACTTTTACCATTGCGTCGCGAATAACTGAGCCGTTCAAAGTATAGCCAGCGCGAAGCTCCTCGGCAATAACTTCCTTGTCGCCATCCGTCGATTCGTCAAATTGAACAGCCTGATGAAATTCAGGATTAAACAAAGTTCCGGGTTTGGTGTCAATTTTCTCCAGACCAATCTCCTCCAATTGCTTGTCAAGCTGCTTGCTCAGACCAGCCACACCCTTAACCCACGCATTATCTTGAAGTTCCTCTGGGACGTTGGCGACAGCTCGCTCAATCGTATCAATGACTGGCAACAATTTCATCACCGACTTAGTTTGACCCAACTCGTGCGCTGATTGCTTTTCCGTCTCCACGCGCTTACGATAATTCTCAAAATCCGCTCGAGTTCGCTGCAAATCCGACG
>CAUTVA010000017.1:0-8802 GCA_963541875.1 uncultured Candidatus Saccharibacteria bacterium | reverse complement strand
TTACGTTCCCAATTCCAACGGTTAATATCACCAAGGACTTCAATTGGGATAATCCGGTGATTGAAAGTTTGTGGGAAGCTAGCGCCAAATACGGCATTCCGTACTTCTCAAACTTCATTAATTCCGACATGGATCCAGAGGATGCTCGCTCGATGTGTTGTCGATTGCGTATTGATAATCGTCAATTGGAATATCGTGGCGGTGGCTTGTTCGGCTCAAATCCAATGACTGGTTCGGTCGGTGTGGTAACGATAAACTTGCCACGACTGGCGCTAAAATCTAAGAATGAAAAAGAATTCTTTAAGGGGTTGGCTGAACTTATGGATATGGCAAAGGACAGTTTGGAAACCAAGCGTAAAGTTTTGGAGCGATTGACCGACGCCAATTTGTATCCGTACACCAAGTTTTATTTGCGAAACATTAAGCAACGCTTCAATCAATATTGGAAGAACCATTTTTCAACTATCGGTTTGATCGGCACGAACGAGGCGGCGCTTAATTTGTTGGGCGTTGATATTGGCACGGAAAAAGGTAAGGCTTTTGCTGAGAAGACGCTTGATTTTATGCGCGACCGTTTGGTGGAATATCAGAAGGAAACTGGCAATAATTACAATCTTGAGGCAACGCCGGCTGAAGGCACGACTTATCGATTGGCGCAACTTGATAAAGCTAGCTTCCCAGATCGAGCGCATTTTGCTAATGGAATTGGTGCGGACGTTAAATGTCCGTTCTATACCAACTCTAGCCACTTACCGGTTAATTACACGGACGATTTGTTTGAGTTGATGGATCTTCAGGACAATTTGCAAACCAAGTACACTGGCGGCACGGTGATTCACTTCTTCTTAGGTGAGCGCATGGACGATCCGCAAACTTTGAAAAAATTGGTGAAGACAATTTGTGAAAATTACAAATTGCCATACTTCACGTTCAGCCCAAGCTTCTCAATTTGTAAGAATCACGGTTATATTGTTGGTGAGCATCCAGAATGTCCAAAGTGTGGTGAAGCGACTGAAGTTTACTCACGCGTGGTTGGTTTCTTGCGTCCAGTTTCTCAATGGAATAAGGGTAAGCAAGCGGAATTTGAAATGAGGGAGCATTATGACGATGCCGCCGAACACCAGCGACTTAGCGCCGTCGCGGCAGCTTAAGGTGTCAATCGGTGGAATTCAGAAGCTGTCGCTCGTGGATTATCCAGGGCACGTGGCGGCAGCTCTGTTTCTCTCTGGTTGTAATATGCGCTGTGGTTATTGTCATAATCCTGAATTGGTATTACCTGAACGATTGGCGCCGAGTATTCCAGTTGATGAAGTGATGATATTTCTAAAATCGCGAGTTGGTCGACTGGACGGCGTGGTGATTTCTGGCGGTGAGCCAACGGTAAACGAAGATTTGCCGGAGTTATGTCGGATGATTAAGGAACTTGGTTTTGATATTAAATTGGACACCAACGGCACGCATCCAGATATAGTTCGTGGAATGGTCGAAGAAGGGTTAATTGACTTTATTGCGATGGACGTAAAAGGTCCACTGGAAAAATATGTTGAAATTGCGGCGCGACCGATTGATTTGGAAGCGATCAAGGAGAATGTTCGGTTGATGATTGATTCGGGAATTGATCACGAATTCCGTACGACGATTGTCCGCGAGCAATTGGAAGTTAGTGATTTTGAGAAGATTGGCGAGCTAGTTAAGGGCGCGAAGAGATTTGCCTTGCAACATTTTCGCACTGGCACGACAATTAGTCCAAAGTTTGCTAATTACCACACTTTTACTGACGAAGAATTTAGAGAAGCTCAGAAAATAATGGAAAGGTACGTTGGAGAATGCGTGATTCATTAGAGGTTGAAATTTTGCGCGTTCGTCAGGAAAATCCTGAGGTAAAGACGTTATATTTTGCGCGACCGTTCGACTTTACCGCCGGACAATATATTACGGTTTTTATTGATGGTAGTAGCGTGCGTGAAGGGAAGGCTTATAGCATTTCTTCTACTCCTGACGATGAGCTAATGTCAATTACCGTGAAGAATGTTGGTGGTGAATTTTCTAGCTATTTATGTTCACGGAATGTTGGCGATAAATTACAAATTAGCCACGCTTATGGCGATTTTAATCCGCAAACAGAAAGTCCTTTGGTCGGAATTGCTGCGGGCTGCGGACTTAGTCCAATTTGGAGCGTTATGGCAAGTTCTAGTCAGCCGACGTTTTTATATTTTAGCCAAAAATCGCCAGAATATATGGTTTTTGAAAATGAGCTAGCGGCTTCAAGTATTAAAGTGAAGAAGTTTAGTACTCGCCAGCAAGTTGAAGAAAAAGACGGTTGGTTTAACGGTCGATTTAATGTAGAAAAAATTGTTCACGAAACACCAGAAGATGCGCATTTTTTGGTCTGTGGCAGTTTGCCGTTTGTTAGAGATGTTTGGCAAAAATTATCCGCCGCCGGTGTAAGTGAATTGAAAATTTCGACGGAGACGTTTTTTGAGCAATGAACGAAGGTTTGGCAGATGGAGCGGGCGATTTTAATGTTTTCTCGGCGTTGAATGGCAATGCTAATTTTCAGGATCTATCTTCAGAAATTGATGACGATGCGACTGAGTTAAATTTGGTAGAAGCGGTTGCTAACGGTGAGAAAATTGATACGTCATTTGCCGAAGAAAATGAAGCGGAAACAACAGAAGAATGTTTGGACGCTGAAAGACGATCGGAAATTTGCCAAAACGTAGCCAGTGCAGCGTGCGCCAGTTGCGCTGCGGCGGGAAACTGTCCGATATTAAGAATGCGAAATTTTGCGGAAGAGAATTTACATCCGGCGACAGAAGAGCCGAAGAGTTATTTGTCTGAATTAATGGATGATGGTTGTGATTTTGTTGTTGCTGGATATGTTAGTGCTGATAATGAAGAGAAAGCATCCGAGTCGATTGAAAAAAATCCATCAGAAAATGAAAAAACTGAATCCGTATCAGAAAAACCTGCGGTTAAGTTGGAAATGAGCGATGATGATGTGTCGATGCGCGTGTCGGCGGAAAGTAATGAGGTGAACAAGCCGACGGATGATGAATGTTTGAATAGTGAAAGTGCGTCGTCGGAAAATATTCCAAGCGCGAAAATAATCAAAGAAAATATCCCGCCGAAAATCAACGAAGAGCCGGAGGAGACTGAGGCGGCTAGTCAAATTAACTCGATGGATTCGGAATACGTCGATGAAAAAGTAGATATTCATAAAGAAGATATGTCTTCTGAGAATCAAGCTCCGGCTGTTGATGAAGAGGACGAATTGCCGAGAGAATTACCTATAAAGAAAGATGATCGTATAGAGGATGAAAACGATATAAATTCTGCACCGATTTTGGAAGATTCTATTCCAGAAAAAGATTTAGCTGAGAAAGTTATTCATAATGAGACGAGCTCCTTACCTGTGCGTGATTCTGTTAAAGTCAATAATGAAATTGATGTGGTGATGGATGACAATAATAATGCGCCAATTGAGGTGGAGTTGAGCGATGAGGTTGTGCGTGAAAGAATTGAACCTGTTGAGCTGATAGAGAATAAGAAGGATTTGTCAATTTTACCGCAACGCGATTTTGAAAAGCGTGAAGTATATTTCGAAGATTCAGAGAATGTTGCTGCGGCTGAGATTTCTGATGATCGTGCGGTTGTGAGCAAAACGGATAATGTGGTGGATGATTTGGGTGATTGCGCAGAATTGAGCGAAGAAATTACGCGTGAGTTGGAAGAATTGCCGACAAATAAGCCTGAAGTAATAGGACAATTTACTCCCGATTTGAAATTAGCCGATGGTGAAATTGATCAGAATAATATCGTCGATGAGGTTGTAAAAAAAGTCGCGGAAAAAGCTGAATTGACTGAAGAGTATAGCGAATTGGTTGCTACGGATGATTGCGATGAGGTAAAATGCTCTGTAAAAATTAAAGAATCGAGCGATTGTTGTGATGATACCGATAATGTTTTGAAAGAGGATTTAAATATTCCAGTTTCTCAGGAAATTCCTATTTTACCAGATAATTCATCGGATGAAAAAGATAGTTATAATTGCGACGAAGATGACGCCAATGATACAAATATATCCAGCGGTTATTCGGGGCTTTGGGTTGATGATAGTCCGTTGAATCCGGAAGATGATAAGACTTCGAACGTTAGTTATAATTCTAGTGTACTTTTTCAGCTGATAGCATTAGTTGGTTCGTTGGCGGTTAGAATTGTCTTCAAGAAACAAGAAGAATTATGCAAATAGATATATAATAAGCGTATGAATGATAAAGAAAATACTATTAATGTCGCGCGTGCTATTATTCGCATTGGTGACGCCGCTGAAAAAGCCAAAGATTATGGTTTGTTGAAATCGCTAGAGCAAATGGTTGATCAGTTGACTCGACATAACGTTAAGGACGCTGAGGTTGATATGCAGTTGCTGCTGGAATATGTTAAGTCATTGAACGATTGTGAATATTGCCGAGCGTCTAACGGCGAGATGAGCACTGCCGATTTGGTAGATGAAATAAATCGACAATTAGCGCGTCTTAGTCAGGAGCAAGTGGATAATTCCAATAAATCGGCTTTGGAATTTGAGCCGACAGTTCATTTAGTGACTGCGAATTATGCCAAGGATGAGAATGGGACGACTTCTGGTGTATCGATAGCTTTG
Organism: uncultured Candidatus Saccharibacteria bacterium; assembly: GCA_963541875.1. GTDB lineage: Bacteria > Patescibacteriota > Saccharimonadia > Saccharimonadales > Saccharimonadaceae > Nanosynbacter. Next base: position 4,139 of record CAUTVA010000017.1, on the reverse strand, counting down.
GTTTTTAATAAAGATGGCTCGGTAAGTGCACCGCGCGATCACTTCTTGAATGCGGAATTGCTTAATTATTTTAATGATAAACATCAGGTCGATTATCAATTTATTGAAGATGATTTACCGCCGAAACTTCAGGATTATCAATTAGTTGCTGGAACGGCGGAAGCGAGAGAAATATTGCCACGGGAATTGGAAGTGATAGATTTTTAAGATTTTATGAAAATCTCCGTACACATTAAGCCAAACTCTCGCCATCGTGAGGAAGTTGTGAAAAATGACGACGATGCATTGACGGTTTATGTCAAAGCTCCAGCAATTGAAGGTCGAGCCAACGCGGCGGCTATTAAATTATTGGCGAAATATTTTGGTGTGGCGTCGTCAAAGGTAAAGTTAGTGCGTGGTGCAGCTTCGAAATATAAGATATTTGAGATTGATTAAGTTTACGGATAAACGGCGCCCGGTGTCATATCACCGATTAAATTTTGTACCGTTACGAATGAATAGCCTTGTTGTTTGAGTGAGTTAAGGATACAAGGAACGGCATTTACGGATGTCTGATGAATATCGTGCATTAAAATCACAGCTCCGTTGCGAGCGCCAGCGACAGCCCTTGAACAGACGATTTCACTATTACGATCAGCCCAGTCGCGCGTATCGACAGACCAAACAACTGCCGACATTCCGCGTTGACGGAATTGCTCCAAAACCGCCCGATTAAATGCGCCGTACGGCGGACGTATGATGTTAGGCTTGGTGCCGACGGCTTGTTTTATAGCGTTATTCGTCTGGTCAATTTCGCTAGCTAGTTGCTCCGCTGAAACCTTATTTAACTCTGGATGCGACCAAGAGTGATTGCCTAATTGATGTCCGCGCGACTGCATACGACGTAACGTGTTGGCGCGTGCTGAAACTTTGCTGCCGATTAGGAAAAATGTCGCCTTGGCGTCGTACTTATCCAATATATCCAATAGTTTTTCGGTATATGGTCCAGGTCCGTCGTCAAAAGTTAAGGCAATTGTTTTATTTGCGACGGTAGGTGTTGGGGCTGCGGGAGCTGGTTTTGGTTTTTCTGCAGGTTTGGGGATGTTGGCGAGTTTTCTCGCCGTTGGGTTTTGTAGATATTTAGAGACGGAGGAAATTGGCACAGTAATTGTCAATTCACCGTATGATGATGGCAGTAGCGACGCCTGACCGAGCGGCCAAGCCAATGCATTGCCATTATTGGTGATGATGAAATTAGACAAAGCTTCTTTATTTATGATTTCATTCAGGTCAATTTCTGGCTGTTGGCGTTGTTTGATGGTCTGAGAAATGCTATTTTTGGCAGCGGATATGATTGCTTCGGCGGCTTCATCAGATTGTTCTGTAAAATCAGCCAAGCTGACAACTTCGCCAGATTTTTTGTCGAAAGTCCAAAATTGCGTCATTGATGCTGGATGCGCGCCGTTCATATCCTGCTTAATATTGACGACAATCGACAGCGCTTCTGAAGTGTTGTATGTGACTTGATAGCTAATCGTTTCAGTCATTGGCTTGTCAAAAACTGTCGCCAGTAAAACCGTATTTTGAAAATCGCGATCAATTTTATCAATCGACTCGCTAATTAAGCGATTAATTTTTTCATTTTCCGTGATCGGATATTCAATTGAAACTTTTTCTCGCTTGTTATTTCTGGTGACGAACTTTGAACGAATGCCAGAATATTTCGAATCGGCAAAATAATACTTTTCATCAGATGGCGCAGTCGTTTGTCGCGAGTGTGATTGATTGAGGAAATATATCCCAAATAGCCCTGCTGAAAATAGCAATATCAAAAACGGTATGATAATAAATAGTTTTTTCGATTTTGGTTTTGCTTTTTTTCTCTGAATGCGCATACTATAAGTATAGCACTAGTACTTTGGTTTTGTTATTATTGATGATAAGTGAAGACCAGTTTTACTATAATTACAACAGAGAGGAGTTTACGGAGTGAAACTTGAGCCAATTATAAAAGTCGATAAACTCGTTAAAACTTATGATGGAAATAACGTGGTCGACGGCGTGTCGTTTGAAGTTAAAAAGGGCGAGATATTTGGAATTCTTGGTCCTAACGGCGCGGGCAAAACAACAACGTTGGAAATGTTGGAAGCGCTCAGACCAATTGATGGCGGTACGGCTACAATTGACGGCATAGATGTCGCTAAGAAACCTAAGGACATTAAGAATATAATTGGCATTCAGCTTCAGTCGACGGCTTTTTATGACAAGCTGACTTTGCGTGAACAATTGAAAATGTTTGGTAGTTTATATGGTCGGACAGTTGATACCGAGGCGCTGCTCGCTAAGGTTCAGTTGACAGAAAAGGCTAAGAATTACGTCGAGCAGCTTTCTGGTGGTCAAAAACAGCGTTTTGCGATTGCTTCAACATTGGTGAATAATCCGAAAGTGTTGTTTCTGGACGAGCCGACAACAGGACTTGATCCGCAGGCGCGCCGAAATTTATGGGACTTGATTAAGGAAATTCGCGACGAGGGAATTACGATTCTTTTGACGACGCATTATATGGACGAAGCGGAATTATTGTGTGATCGTCTGGCGATTATGGATAGCGGTAAGATTATCACAATTGATACGCCACATAATCTCATCCAGCAATTATTGGCGCGCGGTTTTAAGAAGGAACAAGTTGTCGAGCAGGCCAACTTAGAGGACGTGTTTATTGATTTAACAGGAAAGGCAATTCGGGATTAACATGAAAAAATATTGGATTGGAATATTCGGGCAAGTTCGCGCTCAGCAAAAGCGTTTCGTTCGAGATAAAATGGCGCTATTTTTCACCTTCCTTTTTCCGCTGATTTTTCTATTAGTGTTCGGGTCGGTTTTTAGTAATGATTCGACCAGTTTTAATATTGCAATTGTTAATAATTCGCAGACAGAATTTGCCAAAAGTTTCGTTAAAAATGCCAAAGAAAATTCGAAGGATTCGATTCTCAAAATTAAAGACGTTAAAGATATGAATGACGCACGTGAAAAGATGAAGCGGTCGGAGCTTAACGGTATTATTGAGCTTCCAAGTGATTTTGGCGCGATAAAAAATAATGGCAATCATCCTATTCCAACAGGCACTATGAATGTTATTTACTCCAAAGGTTCTGAGCAAACAGGCGGCGCGTTGGTGGCGGTGATGAATCAAATTACCAATAGTATCAATAGTCGGATGGGTCAACCTGAAGCTCCGCTTAAAGCTGTTGGTAAAGCGATTGGTGATGAGCAATTGAAATCGTTTGATTACATGTTTACGGGACTGTTAACTTTCAGTTTGATGAGTATGGGTATTTTTGGTCTATCTAACCAAATACCGGCTGAGAAGAAACGTGGTTTATATCGTCGGTTACGTGCGGCACCTTTTACTTCTGGTCAGTTAATCATCTCTACAGCAATTCATTATACGACGATTTCCTTGCTTAGTTTGGTGATGATGGTTGTCGCTGGGACGTTGATATTTCACTTTAATATGCGAGGCGATTGGGCGCTATTTGTAATGATGTCTGTATTGTCTGCATTTATGACTGTGGGTGTGGGGTTATTAATTGCTGGGTTGTCAGAGAACGAAGATCAGTCATCGTCATTAAGTAACTTAATCTCTTTCCCGATGATGTTTTTATCTGGTACGTTTTTTCCACTTCATCTATTTCCAGAATGGCTACGAAGTGTCGCTCAGTTTATTCCTCTGACTCCGGTTACGGATGGATTCCGGTTAATTATGACTGAACATGCAAGTTTTATGGAAGTCTTGCCACAATTCGGCGTTATCGCGGCTTGGACTTTTGCTGTCTATTTCTTAGCCATTAAGCTATTCAGGTGGGAATAGCTATTCAAGGATAGCAAAACAAATAGAAAAACGTTATGCTTATCGTAAGTGGATGCTTGATATTTTTATTACGGGAGTTGCTTAATTCTGCGCGACAAATCAAATAATTATTCGACGCCGCCGGCTTTAAGAATGCTTCTTAATCCGTTTTCTCCACCGACGAATCCGCTGGTTTGATAGTCGTTAATAACCATATATGGCAAGCCGTTTACGCCAAGCGACAGAGCTTTTTGCGTGTTGCTATCAATTTCTTTTTGGTGCGGTTTTTTAGTCATACAATCGGAAAATT
>CAUTVA010000016.1:0-9021 GCA_963541875.1 uncultured Candidatus Saccharibacteria bacterium | reverse complement strand
AATCACCTTGGCAATCTGCAGGTATAACACTGCTTCTTGGGGCAATTGCGGCAGGACTAGCCTACTTTGCAGGCGACATTTTGGCAGCGTGGCTGGGTATTAGGATTTAGTATATTATTCTTGTGTTTTGGTTTGGGTGGTTATTTGCATGGTACTGCAAGTACTGACGGTATGACGCGTTGTCATTTATAAGAAAAATCTCCTTTCGAGACAAAAGGAGATTTGGGGTTTGTGCTATATACTAGTTATTGATTAAGATCGCAAAAGTGTTGAACAATAAGAGAGTTACCATATTTGTCTTTAGATACACCAAAACCAACTAAGTCATAGTCCTTGTCTAATATAGCTTCACGATGTCCTTTAGTAGAGGACACCCAGGTACTTATAGGATTGCGACTATTGCTGTCTGGAATTAAAATATTGGCTAAGTTCTCGCTTGCATATCGACACTTATTTGGCATGTGTTTGAAAACAAGTGAATAACCCTCGATGCCATCTGGTGATTTGTGATCGTAATAATCACGGTTTTGCATGTCGTCTGCCTTTTCCTGTGCACTAGCATTTAATCTTTCGTCTAGTTTTAAGGGCGCTACGCCGACTTTAGCACGCTCTTGGTTCACCAACTCAAGCATTTCCTGTGCGTCTGGTGGACCAACGTCATATTTGCTCTTCGGTTGCTCCTGTTTTTGCTCCTGAGCTACTTCAGTAATTGCTTGAGCGTTTAGGCGAGTCTTTAGCCATAAACCACCACCTACATTCACTATGAGAGCTACAATTATAGCAGTGGTAACTATAGCCTTTTTCATACCCTCACACTAACACAACCAAAACGGTAGATCAATATTGCAAATATTCTACAAACCTAATTCGCGTAGCTGAGCGGGATCGACAACTGATGGCGAATTCATCATTACATCCACACCAGAGCCGTTCTTTGGAAACGCCAGAGTCTCACGGACGTTTTGCTCATCGGTCAATTCCATCAAAATACGATCAACACCAAAAGCACATCCTGCGTGAGGCGGAGCGCCATATTTGAAAGCGCCCAACATAGCACCAAACTTCTCTTCAACATAGGATTCGCTGAAGCCCAGCAAACCGAACACTTTGTATAGCACCGCTGGGTTATGATTACGAACACCACCAGAGCAAATCTCATAGCCATTCATCACCATATCAAACTGATCGGCGACAATGGATAATTTTTCGGCGTCAGTTTCAGCAGAATCCAGAGTCTGCAAACCACCCTTTGGCATACTGAACGGATTATGTCCAAAGTCAAGCTTCTTACTACGCTCATCCCATTCGTAAAACGGAAAATCAATAATCCAAGCAAACGCCACGACAGATGGGTCTTTAAGATTAAAGTGTGAGGCAAATTCATTACGCAAGCGCCCCAATACCGCGTTAACAACCGAGCGAGAATCAGCACCGAAGAACACTGCATCGCCATCAACCGCACCAGTTTTCTGCTGGATATCAGCTAATTCCTTCTCACTCAAGAATTTCGCAATTGGAGATTTTGCTTCGCCGTCTTGATATGTAATGTACGCCAAACCGCCAGCGCCTTCGCTCTTAGCGATGTTGGTGAAATTGTCAATTTGCTTGCGACTCAAACTTGCGCCATTTTTTACGCAAATAGCCTTAACGCATTCAGCATTTTTAAATACACCAAACTCAGTCTCAGAGAACACGTCTGTCAGTTCTGTCAATTCCATACCAAATCGCAAATCAGGCTTATCAGAACCGTAAGTTTCCATGGCGTCGCGATACGAAATTCGCGGAATTGAACTGCCATCACCAACCGCCAAATCACTCAAATCCAACAATTTTTTACCAGCAAAATCAGTTGCCAGTTGCTTCATTAAAGGTTCGACTTCAGCACGAACTTCTTCGCCATCTTCAGCAAAACTCATCTCCAAATCAAGCTGATAAAACTCGCCATACAAGCGATCTGCTCGCGGATCTTCGTCGCGGAAACAAGCCGCCAACTGATAATAACGCGGCACGCCACCAACCATCAGCAACTGCTTAAACTGCTGTGGAGCTTGTGGCAAGGCGTAAAACTTCCCTTCCTGCAAACGACTCGGAATCAGAAAATCGCGCGCACCCTCAGGACTTGAGTTAGCTAAAATTGGCGTTTGAATTTCAATAAAATCTCGATTGTCCATATATTCATGGATTCGACGATACATTTCGGCACGCTTTTTAAGCATGTTTTGCATTTTTGGACGGCGCAAGTCAAGATAACGATATTTGAATCTTAGTTCTTCGCCGGCTTGATTATCCTCGGCAAATGGCTGAATTGGCAAAGTTTCAGCTCGGTTCAAAATTTCCAAATTGTCCACAACAATTTCCACATCGCCACTGGCAATATTAGGATTTTTCAGACCTTCGCCACGCTCCGCAACCACACCACAGGCACGAATCACAAACTCATCTCGCAAGCTTTCCGCCAAAGAAAAAGCATCTTTTTTATCAGGGTTAATAACCAACTGAACCAAACCTGTATGGTCGCGCAAATCAATAAAAATCAATCCGCCATGATCACGCCTGGAATGAACCCAGCCCGCAACTGTAATATTCTCACCAACTTTTTTAGAAGTTTCTGCCGCCAAAATTCTATTTTTCATATCTGTTATTATAGCATAATCTAGGCAAATTCCCAGAATTAAACATCTCGTCGAGTTTTTGTGGGCAAATTATTTTTCTGCGGATTAGCCGTGGCGGCCTTACGAATATCTCCATAAACATCGTATTCGTCAATGATTTTCTGACCTAATAGCGCTTCAATTACGTCTTCTAGGCTCAGTAAACCGACTGTTTCTCGAAACTCATTTACAACAATAAACAAGTGATGCTGCGTTTTCAAAAATGCAGCCAAGGCGTGCTGTAGAGTTTGATTTTCGCGAATATAATAGACGTCTTTACTCATGGCTGTTTCCGCACGATGAGATTTTGCTTTACGATCAATCGTTAACAAATCTTGAATCCTCAACATTCCAACAACATGGTCAATGTCGCCGTCAATGACAGGAAATCTGCTATACCCCTTTTTATGAAGATCATCAAGCACTAGCGGTCCGAGGAGTTCATTCATAGGTACCGATTCAATCATGCTTCGCGGCGTCATAATTTCCTCGACCTTCATATCATTGAACTTCAGCCCGTTAGTAATAAGCTTTTTCTCAGAAGGCGAAATCGCTCCGCTGGACTGAGCTACCATTTCCAGCAATTCTTCTTTCGATTCAATCACCTGACTATCACCAACCACTGGCGACACCGAACGAATTAGTGACAAAATTACTTGATGTCGCTCAATTGTCGTTAAAATTAGCGGTTCGTATTTTTCATAAAGCTGCTGTGAGTATTTCTGCCACAAGCCAATTCGCGCAACGGCTCCGATTTCTAGAGCTATTATAATTGACAAGACCAGTCCAGCCGCCCAATTGAACAAATAAACACTAATAACGCTTAAAATTACCAAACATAAAGAAGCTACAGCGCGCTGCAATGAAATAATATCTCGTAAAAATTCTCTTTGTCGCAAAAGAATTTTAGCCTTTTCATCGCCTAGTCCACTTCTCCGCCGCAACTCAAATTGACTATGCGAAGACGTTTTCGGCTGAACTCCCAGCACTATCAGCAAAACCGCCAAAGTAACCAAATATCCAAAAATTAGCACAATCGTCATAGTTTTATTGTACCGCATTCCGTGCTATACTTACTAGAGTAAATGGAGGTGAAATGAATAAGAAAAGCTGGATAATTTTCGCAATTATTGTAGTGGCGATTGTTGGTGGAATGATTTATATTTCGACACAAAATCGACTAAACATTAGCGATATCAATAACGATCAGCTGAACGCGGCTATCAGCGCAGAATCAAGAAATGGCAATATTGCAGATCACGAAATTGGTAGTAAAGACGCCAAAGTAACAATTATCGAATACGCCGACTATCAATGTCCTGGCTGTGGCACCGCTGCACCAAAAGCCGAAGCGCTAGCTAAAAAATACAAAGATCACGTTCGGTTAATTTTCCGCAATTTCCCAATTGCCAGCTCACACCCTAACGCACGAGCTGCCGCTGCCGTAGCTGAAGCTGCTGGTCTGCAAGGTAAATTCTGGGAGATGAACGAACTTCTATATGCAAATCAGGACGCTTGGAAAAACGCCAACACTACAGAACGCGACAACATTTTCAAATCTTATGCTGAACAATTGAAGCTTAATATCGATCAATATAAAACCGATATTGCTAGCAACAGAGTTAAAAATAAAATTGACTTCGATATGGCTCTCGGTCGCAAACACGGCGTTGCCGCAACACCAACTTTCTACATAAATGGAAAAAACACTGAGATGGACAGCTCTGGCTCAATTGAATCATCAGTCAAGGAAGCCTTGAAAAAAGCTGGCGTTGAAGTAAAAGATTAACGCATTTTCACACAAACCAAAATCCCGCTCCGGTGCCTTGGAGCGGGATTTGTTTATAGTCGTCCCTATTCTATCGTTGGAGCGACTGCACTCTTTTTATTGTGCTATGTATGTTTGCCATTCGGCAGGCACCACATCCACCGCGATCTTTTTGCGCCTTGATGGCACAAATTTGATTGCTATTGGCATGTGTTTTGCACTCCTTATTATTATGTGCAGCCCCACGCGCTTCGACCTTTATCACTTAATATCAGCAATTTAATGCTTCGGCGCGAGACACGCTAACAATGTTACCAAACGTTTATTGGCGCGTCAAGCAAAAACATTTTGAAAATGCTTATTATATCTATATTAGAATAAGCGGAGTCGCTTAGCAACAAACATAACGAGTAAAATCAACAACACTGTAAAACTGGTGATAACTGGGTACGCCCAAGGCTCGCCCTGAAATGGTAACGTGATATTCATTCCATACATTCCGTAAAAAACATTTGGAATAGCCAGAAGAATTGTTATGGCAGTCAACGCCTTCATACGTTGGTTCAGCGTATTATTAGCAACCGTCGAATAAGCGTTTTGAATGCTGGAAATTGTGTGCGTGCTGGAACTGATTGCCACTAAGACTTGTCTGATGTGTAGGTCAACGTCCTCCAAGGCTTCCAGGTCTCTAGTCTTAAATAAATGGCGGCGGTTTTCCATTAGTTGTGTAATAACGCGAGATATCCCTTCCAAACTGCTTCGATATTCATTGAGCGTGTCTTCAATTGCGACAAATTTAATAAAATCCGAATTCTCAACTTCATGACGGCTTAGTCGCCGGCGAGCATCGCTAATTTGCTCCGTTAACAAATGCACGCGCTGTTCATATTGAGAAATAATATACGCCAAATTCGCAGCAAAAACCCCCGCTGGACGCTCGGTTGTACTAAATAAATAATCGCTAACTTCCAGGGGTGAAAATTTAACATGAGGCGATATTGTAATATAATGACCGCCGCTAATTGCAATCAAAAACGGTGCCGTTTTGCCAGAATCAGTTTGACCAAACGGTATGCGTGTAAAAATATATTCAACGCCATCGGAAAATTCTGCTCGAGGTAATTCGTGGATGTCCATTACATCACGAACAATATTAGCAGACAGCGACAAAGCCTTTGAAACTCGAGTAGCATCAAGACTCCCGGTCAAATTAATCCAACCGTTTTTATGCATTCGTTGAGCTTGCGTCAACTTTTCAGTCAACGATCTGCGCTCAAAATAGCCCACCATCATGAGAAAATTATAATATACACAAGCGATATTAGCAATCTGTCGAATTGCAATTAAACTTTATCGGCGGCGCAGGAAATAATAGCCCACAACAAACGCCAGAACTACACTAATCGCGGTAATCGCCCAAAACATCAATGGATTATCGGCACCTGGAACCGGCACGTTCATACCATACAAACCAGCGATCATCGTCGGAATAGTCAAGGCTACAGTAATTACGGTTAGCAGGCGAATCGTCTCATTAAGACGCGTATCCATCACCGCCCTATAGCTGTCGCGCACATTAGTAATCGTCCTCAACAAACTTTTACAACGCGCAATCACCTGCTCCAAATCAATCGAAATATCCTCAACGTCTTCCTTGTCATCGGCTTTCAGTCGCAACTTCTGAGTCGCCAAAAGTCTCTCAATTGCCCAGTTCATCGGAATTAACGCGTCAAGATAATCATTCAATTTGCGCTCATACTCCGCCAGGGTGGCAATGTCATTAACTCTCAGTGTATGAATACTGTCCGTAGCCGCTCGCATCTGGCGATTAATTGTTGCCACGCGCCGCTGATATTGCGTTGAAATTGCCTCAACCATCGCCACCAAAAGCTCAACTTGTCGATCCGTCCTAATTCGCACTTTATCAATAAACGGCTGCCACAATCGCCCCAAACTATCTCTGGACAACGTCACAATATGATCTTTATTGATGCAGAATAAAATCGGCGTGGTAAAATCGTTAAAATCGTCGTCAGTGTCTGGCAGTCGCGCAATCAAATAAGTCCACTCATCGTCAAACTCAATACGCGGCACCTCGTGTGGATCGAGCGCGTCACTTATCAAATCCTCGTCCAAGCCCAGCGTCAACAATTGCGAAACCTCTTCGTCGCTTGGCCTTTCGCAACGCACCCACGAACCAGACCGCAAATTTTCTTGCTGACTAATTACTGAATCACTATTTGTTGAACGAAGATATTGCAACATAATTTCATATTATAAAATAAAACATACATAAACACAAGAAGCTCCTGCGCCATTCACAGGAACTTCTTGATTTTTATTACGATTTGACTATCGTGCCTGCCGAGCCGCTAATGGCTTCAGCAGTTTTATCTAGCGAAGTAATAATCGCTGTACGCCCCGACTTCCCGCCCAGGAACGACAAGGCAGCCTGAGTTTTTGGCAACATCGAACCTGCCGCAAATTGCCCATCGTCAATATGCTTTTGGAGTTCTTCTATTGAAACTTCCCCGAGAGATTGTTCATCTGGTTTGCCAAAATTAATTTTAGCAGCATCAACCGAAGTCAAAATCAGCAAGGTGTCAGCGTCCAAAAGATCTGCCAATTTTGCTGCGCCGAAGTCCTTATCAATGACCGCAGCGACGCCTTTTAATTGACCAGTTTCGTCTTGTAAAACAGGAATGCCGCCGCCGCCAGTTGAAACGACCGTCACACCAGCATGAACCAACGCTTTAATCACATCAGCCTCGACAATTGTCTGAGGTTTTGGCGAAGGAACGACGCGTCGCCAGCCGCGACCAGCGTCTTCTTTTACCGTGTAGCCGCGTTCACTAGCGACGGTTTTTGCCTCGTCTTCCGAATAGAACGGACCAATTGGCTTGGTTGGATTTTGGAACGCTGGATCGCTTAAGCTAACAATCGTTTGAGTTATAACACTAACGGCGCGATTGTTCATCTGATTAACCATAAAGGCGTCATGAAAAGCCTGTTGCAACCAAAAGCCAATCAATCCCTGACTCATAGCGCCAGAATCTTCCAGTGGCAAACTTGGCACATCTGGCGTGTTAATCGCCTCTTCGTGCAACACAATATTGCCAACCTGAGGACCATTGCCATGAACGATTGCTACGTTATGACCGGCTTGGATTAACGGTAAAAGTTGCCGAACGGTTTCATCGGCTACTCGTTGCTGTTGCTCAGACGCGGCTTCGCCCTGCCGTTGCAGGGCGTTACCACCGAGCGCTACTACAATAGTACGCTTCTTATCCATAGGCTACAGTGCCCCGAAAATTGCAATAACTGTAATGCTGATAATAGCAAATACCGCCATAATTGGAGCTGAACGTTTTAGCCAGTCGCGATATGAAACACCAGCCAAAGCCAATCCACCCATCAACGACGCGATAGTTGGAGCCATCATGTTGATCAAGCCAGACGCTGTCGCAAATGCGGCAACCATAACTTCTTTGCTTGAGCCAACCAGGTCAGCAATTGGCGCGATAACCGGCATAGTTGCTGCCGCCAAACCTGATGACGACGGAACAATGAATGACATTGGCAGATAAAATAGATATGCCAACACACCGACAACACCGCCACCAGCATCTTTCAGAAGGGACTCACCCCAGCTGATGATCGTGTCCTGGATTTCACCGTTAGTCATCACTACAGAAACACCTGTTGCTACTGCGATAATCAAAGCAACTGGTAAGATGTCTTTCACACCGTCGATAAATGTATCAACTGGGAAAACACCCTCTTTCTTAAATTCTTTGTAGTAAATTGCGGTTATGACAATTGTTGAAATTAGGAATAGTGCAGTGATTTCATTGAAATACCAATCACCAAATGCCGCACTGTGGACTACACCAAGTACCGCGCCAATGACTGGCAAACCTGCAGCCCATTCAAACATATCAGTGAAGAATGTGATATTCCAACTTCCCCATGGAATCAAGGAAAGAATCATTAACACAAACGTAATAGCAAACACAGACATAACAACTTTTCGTGGACCAGTGAATTTTGGTACGTTTGTCATGTCGAGAGCAGCCGTAGCTGGCTTGTAGCGAACGTCTTCTTTGTACTTGCCTGCCTTAACTTTTGCGGCGTAACGCATAGTAAAGACAATCGCGGCAATCAAACAAAGTACTAAGATGATAGACATTATTGGAATAACGCTACCCAATTTCACGTCTGCAGTTTTTGCTGCAACACCAGTGGAGAATGGGTTGATTGTCGAGCCGAGCACACCAGTACCAGCACCCAACACGATAACCATCACACCAGTCATAGCATTATAGCCAGCAGCAATCATCATCGGTATGACGAGCGCGTAGAACGCCACAGTTTCTTCTTGCATACCGTAAGTAGTACCACCGATAGCGAAGAGAATCATCAGAATTGGAATGAGCCACTTTTCCTTGCCCTTCATCTTTCGAAGCAGTGCACCAAGAGAAGCATCAAGCGCACCAGTTTTCATGGTGACACCTAAGAATCCACCAAGCACCATCACGAAGACGATAACATCAAGCTTGTCTGACATACCTTTAATAGGTGCAGTAAAGACGTCCCACAAAC